>CAZIGP010000541.1:0-3934 GCA_964538425.1 uncultured Pirellulales bacterium
AGCGCCGCCGCCGGCCACACCAACTCTACACTGTGGAAAGACGTGGCCGACGATGCGTCGTATTTGATTACCAGCGAATGGTCGGAAGAAAAAGCCTTCGTCGATTTCATCCACAGCCAAGCATTCCGCGACGTCACCACGTGGGGAAAAGAACAAATCCTCTCCGGCCGCCCGCAGCATAAGGTTTACAAGCACTAAGCTGAATGCTGGGAACTGGATGCTTGATACTCGATGCTGGGGATCAAACCAGTATCAGGGAAAGAGAACCGCTGATTTTCCCTCTTCCTTTACGCCAACGGCGTTAAATACCAAAGCCCAGGGTTCGACCTTTAGGTCGTACCCTGGGAACACAAACAAAAAATCCTCGGTTACCACGCAGTGGTTATACACCTGCTCGCCACGTCTCTCCCTTGGTGTCCCAACAGGGGCAACCTAAGTTAGCCCAGTGGCAAGCGAAGCGGAAACCCGCGGAGCGCCGCCCTGGGAACGGTTGGCATCATTTCCCAAAAAGCCCCAACGGGGCGAGATAAAATCTCAAATCCAAAAAATTACTGCTGAACTAGCTCCACCCGGTGGCCCTCCGGATCAGCCACTACTGCTCGACGGCCCCAAGGCGAATCCTTCGGCGGAGAAATAATCGCCGTCGGCATATCGGCAATTGCCATAAGCGTATCATCAAGCGATGGCACACTGAAACCGATCCGAGTGCCAAGTGTCGACGGAACATCGGCCGTTAATGGATAAATTTCAAACACACTGCCGCCAAGCTCTGCCGCATAATGCTCCGGACCGTTACCATGTCGATGCCGCGTGAATTTCAAACCCAAACGAGTATAGAACTCCGCCCCTCGCGCCATATCTGCACACCGTAGTACGACAAGATTGAGGGTAATATCACTCATGGCATGCATTCACTCTGATAATCCATCAGCCGCAGTTTTTATTGCTTGCTATCTATGAACTTCACGACGTGACTCAATCACAATCCGAATACCCTAAATGTCTACCGCAGTGCAAACATTGAAACACGTACGCCGTCGGGCTGCCATTTTTATCTAGTGCGTGCAAATAACTCCGCCAATCCGCTCCGTCGGCCATGCCAGAGTCTTTTTGAATCGACACTATCGCATTCGGCCATCTGCTTTCCAATTCCGCATGCCCTGCGCGTCCAACGAACGCCGCGGCATCACCACAACAAGCGAGCCAATACTCCTGCTGCCAGCCTATGAAGCCAGGGGTCCTAAATGCAAGCTCTTCTACAACTTCCTTCGATATTGCCATTGGCTTGCTATATCCTCCAACTCCCGCAGCATCCGTGAATTCGGCATCGAACTTCTCATGCGCCGATCCATCAGCAATGCACCAAGGACAAAGACACTCCGATAATTCCTTCTCAGCATACACTGATCCTACATAAATGTACCCCCGCCGCTGCCCGCAGCACTCACACTCCGCATCCGAAGCCTCAACACTACCAGTTGCAATAGGGTCAGGATGATATTTGAAATGAGGTAAATTCATGGGACGAAAATTAAGTAAAAACTAAGGTATGGGAATCTTTGATTTCTTCCCACTCCTTCTAAAAAAATTCCAAGGCGACGATACAACCTCATGCTATTTAGGGCTGCATTGCATAAAGTCATCCTACCTCTTTTCTTTTTCTTCTTCTAATTTGAGATGATTAACACGACCAGCTTTTAGCATCCTATAATGGCCAGAATAAGGGGTCCAAGGATACGACTCTTTATCAGTGTATTGATTAAATTGAGACGTTGCTGACTCCCAATTACCGAAATACCAATATTCTAAATATGTGTTAATTTTGTATTTCTTCGCATGTGGCAGATAGACCTCCACATACCACTTGCGTGTTCGCTGCATAGCCCGAACTTCCAGCGCGAACATTGATCTTACGTACTCTTCCTCGCTAATGGTGCCGTGTGCGGCATTCTTGTCGAGTTCAATGAAATCGCTGGCGTTGTCGATATTATGTAACTCAAAAATAGCGGAACGCCAAAGCTTCTCAAAAGCAACTGCCTGATTATCGAATACCTGGGCAGGCATTATGTCGCGAATTCTGATCTTGCCGTCATGGTCTCTATAAGGAGGTGCATGCTCCGCCGAGAATGATCGACGATCGGGAGGAGTCCGATCCCACAAAATGCTACGTTCGCCAATTTTTTTCCCAAACTTCCAAGCAGCCCACTTCCATAAATCGTCGGACTGCTCGACATACGCAACCATGGCCAGCCGGTCACGAAGCATCCTTTTCACCTGAGTCTGTCCGTGTTCGGAGTCATCTGTCGGTTGCCGATGAAAAATTAGGGGATCATACTTCGCACCCTCATCATCTGGATTCAGTGATATTGCCTTCCGAAGCAAATGAATTGCCTGATCATAATCCTCGTATACTAACACCGCGGTTCGTGCTCCTTCGGCCAACGCCACCGGAGTGGTTTCAATAGCAGCACTGCTTTCCTCTTGAACTTGTCCAGATGTCGATCGCCCTAAACTGCACAATGCGAGTGCAGCAATTGTCAAAGCTAAAAAAGATGGCGATCGCTTCGCGGGCGTAAAAATCCTGAGAGACCGATCCATCTCTGCTGTGCCAGCAAATAAGGGGAAAATAGAAACTGGAGTTAATTCTGGAGCCAGCAATCTCGAGATTGAAAAGCAGAGTTTCATCGGCGTTACGCCTGTTTTGCAACTCAAGACAATCCCAACTTGCGACTTGTTGATTTAGCCAACGTTGTTTCGATTGATCTTGGCAGTTTGCTCGCAGTTGGCAAAATTAATTATATATTCTAGTCAATGTCACCATCAAAAATTTAATTTACGGATTAAGACTATGAAGCAGTTGTTACAAGTCACACTGCCATGTTGGGCACTCTTCGTACTTACAGGAAATGTTGTCGCGGCAAATGCAAATCTCGATACTATTGAAATTGGGCAGTCAATAACTGATGTACTGGCTGTCTTACATCATCACGGAATTAAATCCAACGAAGGAAGTTTACAGTTAACTGGCGGAGATAATGACACGGTCGATGTATATTTCGTACTTGACAACAAAAACACAAGCGTGGCAGTTTTTTATTCAAAGTCAAACAAGAAAGTTACGGGTATAACGCTTATTTTTCATCCGAACGGACTGCCACAAAAGCTTTACCAGTCCTGGTTGGAGGCTAAGGGTATAAAGCTTGAGAAAGACCGCAGTTATTCCGTGCATTTTATGGGTGCTGACAAAGCGCAAAAGTAATTTCAGCATCGTGATTATTCCGTCTTCTCCGCGTCTCGGCAGTTCAATTTCGCCCTTGACAATTAGTGTACATTTGATACAATACCGCTACCGGCCAGTGCGCTGGTGCGGCCGAGTCCCGCTCCATGCGGAGCCCGACTGGTGCTCTTTGGCAATTTGAAAAAAGTATTGAGCAAATTGGCTGTCCGCCAGTTTCGTTCCTGGCTAATCGCTAACGGCTAGTTGCTAATTGCTTTTTTGTTCTAACTTTCAGTCCCATTTATCGCGCCAAAATTCGTTTTCGTTCGGCAAATTACGAGGCGCGACAAACAGCTCGAGAAGGCGCTATGAAAGTTCACTGAAAGTTGAATTGGCAAAAACACTGTATTTTACAGTGTTTCCCGCGCGCCAACCTTCATACGATTTTGGCCAAAAAAATTATTTCTGCGCGCGCATCGCAATAACCTTCGGCAAATTCGACACTTTTACCCTACAACCACCAGCGCCAGTATGAAAGTTCAACGGAAGAAATAAACCAAATGACACAAAGACCCGACCGAAATCAACGGCCGATCTTTGCCTGCAGCTCTCCAACTTTCAGTCACGCGCTGTTCTGCCACTCTCATTATTCCCCATTCCACATTCCCCACTCCACATTTGCATCCAACCCCCGAACCCTGACATGCTCTCCATCCT
>CAZIGP010000542.1:0-3931 GCA_964538425.1 uncultured Pirellulales bacterium
CGAGGCGCTCGGCAGTACTTCTGGGACTAAAGAAGCTTGCGGGGCTGAGGAGGCTTCTGGTACGGGCGGGAGAGATTGCGATTGACGAGAATCTGCGAAATTCGGGTCTGACATCAAAAAAATCCAATCAACGAATACTACGGACGCGGCCTGTTAAAATCTATCCTGCAGTCTATGTGCCAAAGGAACACGTGGGTTTTTGGTATCCCGAAAAGTGCCTTATTTCATGAAATCGACGGGTAGTTAGCTTGCTTGGCGTGGCAAATCTTTCGCCACCGACGGCCAAATAATTGCCGTCTTGGTACGTATGTTTATTTAAAGAAACAGCCGCGAAGTGGCGGCTCGTTAAGACAAAGTTGAATTGCTCAGACCGGCAAGGATAATGAAGAAGATACGCCGTTGTGGACAATCGCTCGCTCCCCTCATGGTTGCGAACATCTTTGAAGTGTCCATGACGGCATTGCCTATTCTTCTGGCTGTGTATGTCATCTGTAGCGGACGCGGAATCGAAAAGTGAGCAGGCCTTCTGTGTGCGCGATTTGCCTCCGTGGCTGATCTCGATGATTGTGCATCTGAGCGTGTTGATTTTGTTTGGCCTGCTGCATTTTGAGATTGAGCGGTCGAATGGATCACAAGCTGTCAACATTTCCTGGGATGCTGGAGGCGCAGGGGAACTTGATATCGGTACAAGCGATGGCGGACAACTGGGAGAAGCCTTGATTCCAGGCGAGGCGCCCGTCGATCAAAAACTCGACGATCAGTTGGCGACCTCTGCGATCGAGCTTAACGAATTGGTGGCGACGGGAACGCCATTGAATGTCGGGCCGTTACTCGATTTTTCTGTTCTTGATGCAGTATCGGATGGGGAGGCCACAGGCAAATCGACCAAGCCGGCAGCTCGCGGCGGTCGCGGTCAATCGGTGGGAGACGGCGACGGATCTCAGCCAGGGCGTGCGAGTATGTTTGGTTTAGAGGGATTCGGGCGGAAGTTCGTGTATGTGTTCGATCGCTCGGACAGCATGAACTACCGCTACTACAGTCAGGAAAATACGGCGGTATATAGCATTCCCTTACAGGCTGCGAAGGACGAATTAATGGCCAGCCTGAACGATCTGGGCCCTAAGCAACAATTTCATATTGTATTTTACAATCACCAACCGCAACTGTATGACAGCGGTCGTTCGCCACGGCGCAAATCTTATGCGACGCCGCAAAACAAGGGGCGAGCGATGGAGGACATCTATAGCCTGCGAGCCGATGGAGGCACGAATACGGTGACCGCCTTGGAAATCGCACTGCAACTTGATCCGGATGTCATCTTCTTGCTGACTGATGGCGAAGCCAAAGACGATCCTACGATTCGTGATTTACAGCGGCTGGAGTCTATGAACCGTAAACGGGCATTGATCAACGTCATTCAGTTTGCGCAAGAGGACCGCCCGGAGAGTACGCTCGTTAAGCTAGCCGAGCAGAATCGTGGGAAGCACGTCTTCATCAATATCACGCGGGCTGGAGAATATGCCCGCCAAGTGGGTGCGCAGTTACGCCGTGAAATCGGTGAACAGCTTAAGAAGCCTAAGTCGCGAAATTAAGCAGGAATATCGCGGGCAATAATTAATACAGTGATGCTGGGTCTACGTTGGGCGGAATTTGCGGGCAAGGATTGCCATTGGGCTGCATGCACGGGGCAGAGACCGCTGGCGCTGGCGTAATGATTGGCGCGGTAACAACTGGAGGATAGGCCGGAGGGGGCGACGGACAACAACAGCCAATTAGCGAAAGCAACAACAAACCGCCAAGCAGAATTGAGTATTTCATTCCGAGTGGGCGACGTAGAAAGCAATTTACCCGTCGCGCAGGCCCAAAGCGATAAGCACGAGGGAGGCAAAAAGTAACGGGACTGTGTGATATCTGTCAATGGCATTTGACCGGCCAGAGCGGAGGTTGGCATGTAACTGACGGGGGGCCAGAATTCGTTTACTGATGACGGCCCGCCCAGATCTTAGGGAAGATTCAGCCTTGTGAATGAGACTGAAACAGACTCGGTTGAACGTTACGTGGTGCTGCATCAAAAGCACGGCTGGCCTGTGCTGGCGCGCGAGCGTTCTACCGGGTATATGCTTTGGTGGAGGCTATGCGCTGGCCCAACATTGCGGGCTGCTGCGGATTCGAGAATCGCCGCCACACCGTCTCTTGCCAGTTTCTAAAGCTCGTGAGCTGCCGAGGGCGGCGCTGACCGTTGAGCAGTGCTCCCACAAAAGTGGAACGCACCAACAGATCGTAGCTGAGCAAACTGAAAAATGTATTTCCACACAAGACAAGAACAAGTTTTGTAAACAATGATGCATTCACCAGAGTCAGCAAAGTGGTCATCCAAAGATTAATGGGCCAATGAACAATGAATATCCAATACGATGCATCAGACAAATACCGAATGATACCGTTCGAACGGGTCGCAATCGCCATTGACGTTCCGATCAATGAATAGACCAACAGCCAAATGGTCACTGCTGTAAGCCCATAACCTAAAACTCGCATTTGCCAGGAAAGCATCAGGTTGGGATTAAGCACCACGATTAGATAAAGAACCGTCGCGATGATGGCGGCAACGAAATGGCCCGATGCCGGTGAGCGCAACAGGCCGATTGCATCACGACACTCGTACAATAACCAACCAAAAGCAAAAAATAATCCCAGAAACGCCACCGTGTAAATCGGCGGAGCCAATGAAGTGGATGTCTGAATGGACATTTGATGCATACAGCGCAAAAGGAAGTATGTTGGAATTGCCAACAGGTAGGGCGCGCGCTTCGCCCCCAGCAGCCGACGAAAAGCTGGCTTGATACTTGTCAGCATGCTGTTTGAAGGCGGCGAAAGCTCCAGATGATCAATAACGCCATGCCATAAATGATCAGTAAGTCATAGAGAAACCAAAGGTGCATCAAGGAAAAATTGTTGAACAATTCATCGGATAAGATGGAATTGAGTGCACCTGGCCCCTTGCTTTCGATGATGGAAATCCTGAAAAGGTACGATGCTCGGCAGACGGGGAAGACAATAAGCCATGCCAATAGCAACGGCAAAAAAACATGTTTTAATCGGTTGTGGATAAACTCTTTGATTCCTCGTTGGCAATACAAATAAGCACCAAAAAATCCCGCGACAAGGAAGAAAATAGGCATCCGAAAGAGATGAATAAAATGCCCACTGATCTCGAGCGCAAGCTGGGTCACTTCATCCCCGAAGTTTTCCACATTGTGGATCGATGTCATTGTGAATCGCTGTGCAGCATGCAGCACAATTCCCAAGAGTGCCATGCTGGCGCGCAGCAAGTCGAAATAGTGATATCGTGAGGAAGTTGACGGCACGGCAGTACCAAATGGAAAACGGAAGGTTGGTCTGAATGGAGGGGTGGGAATTTGTGGGCGGCCTTTACCTAGAAACAACCAGCCGACGAACCAGGCAGTTGTCGCAGGTAGTATTGTTGACGGCAGTGTTATCGCAGGCAGTGTTATCGCAGGCAGTGTTGACTTAGGCAGTGCAGCCTACGATTCCCTAATATCTGTTTTCGACCACAAGACTGGAAAATGTCGTAGATTCCGTAGGTTCATGCGACTTTACCTACGTGCAATACGTCAGTATTTGCCCAGGCCATAAATTTTGACAGTGAGTGTTGATATCTCAAAGCTGAGTGCGATGGCTTGCCGCGAAGGACGGGGGGAATTGCTACTGCTTTTGGGATTTGTGCTACACGCTAGCGGCCACATTAGGCCCAACTCCGCGATAGCAGAATGTGGTTCTTAATATTGATATTGCTCGAATTGACGTGCATCGCTTGAATACCCGCTGGATGGGGCACACAGGCCGATTTACCGACGCTCGGATCGGCTAATAGGGCTTCCGTATTCTTCAAAGGTGAACTTGTAATGAG
>CAZIGP010000543.1:0-2521 GCA_964538425.1 uncultured Pirellulales bacterium
TATCAAGTCGTTTCCGTTCAGTTGTGGTGGATAAGTCGTTTCCATTGGTGAAGGACCGGAAGGCCTTGGTTGTTCCGCCGATTTGTCGCCAGCCGGTGTGGATGTGGAATTAGGAAATCGATTCAGCATCGACCCGAATGGCCCACCAATCGGCTTTGCCATGGGATCATTGAACGCGGCTGGTTCCGTCGCCCCGGGTGGAACTGCCGAAGCCGATCTATCTGCGTTTGTAGTCGATTCCGTCGAATTCCCTTTTGCGGGTGTTTCTACTGGCGCAGTGACGGGCGGAGGTAACGTTCCTTGATTAGGAAGTTTTTGCTCGCCAACCCTCAAGGTGATGCGCCGAAACTTTGGTGCATCGTCGGGAATGTAACTGTGAAAACCTTCTTGGCGAAACGCATCAAGAAAAGTCGGTTCGACCTGAACAATATACTCAAATCCTCCCTCGGGCATCTCTTGCCAACCAAACTCAACAGCATGTGCCGCCGTAACCATGGTGAGAAGCAACAAAACCAAAAGTGCAATGCGAGGTCTCATGATAAACACGTGGGTGGATTGAGCCGTTAAAAAGGACGGTATCGCGGAATTATATGAACTCGACCACAAGAAAAATGTAATGGGGGACAAGAGAAAAGAGCAAACGGTGATCCTTTAGCCTTTCGCTTTTCGCGGTTCTGCTTTTTTGCCTGTTTCGGTCCCTTCGCCATCTTGTATTGCCGTTAACTCGGTATGCAACATATTCAACCCCGCTTGTAAAAACGCCACCGCCATGGGACCTACGAATACGCCGATTGGTCCTAGTGCTTGCACGCCTCCCAGCACGCTTAACACAGCCAATAGCGGGTTTAACTTTGAACGGCCATGCAACACGATCGGTTTGAGCACATTGTCGACCATCGAAATAATCGAGACCCCGTAGAGGGCCAGCAGAATACCGGCCAGGTGACGGTCTTCAATAAAGAATAACCAAACCGAAGCACTAACCCATACGGATGCGGCTCCCACAAATGGAATCATCGAACCTAAAAATGTCAGCAGCATCAACAGAAATACTGATCCGAGCCCACAAAAATAAAATCCGATTCCGGCGAGCAATGATTGGGCTAGCCCTGCCAACAAATGTGCCGTTACTACGGCGCGGCTTACCTCTTCAAACTCGGTGACCAGCCGCTCCTGATATCCACGATCGAGCGGCACCAGCCGCATCAAGGTCGACATCATCTCTCGCCCATCGGCTAAAAAGTAATACAAAGCCAACACATGAACGAAGAAGCCTAAAACTAAATCGAAGACAAAGCCTGGCGCGCGAGCGGCAATCGGTCCCAACCAAGCGTTGATCTTTTCCGTCAAATCGTGGCGAACGGCGGCTGGATCGAGTTGCAGGCCAAACTGGTTGTTGATCATCACCACCAGATTGTCGAATTTCTCATGATTGAAATGGAATTCTCCCGGGCCGCGCACCAGCCGCACCGCATCGCTCGATGCTTTGTAGACAATTGCCGCGGTAGGTAGTAGTACGATCAGCAGAATTGCCACCGTGGTGATTCCGGCAGCAATACGGTCAAAGCCTCGGCAGCGTTTCAAAATCCATTCGTGCATGGGTCGAAACAGCACGGTCAGCAGCGCCGCCAAGAATAGCGGCACGATGAATCGAGCCACGACCATGTAGAACAAGCTGCCAAACAGCGCCACCAGAGCAACTAAGACCACCAACGAAACAATGCGCGAAATGGCCGTTGGAGACGAATTCGGCAATCGATTTTCCATGAGCTGGAGTGCAAACATAATGACGGAAGTCAAATCTGTTGGCTGACCATTCTAATCCATTGCTCCAACAACCGCCCAGCCCGCTCGATCCAGCGACGACGTTAAGCTAAAAGCTATATTTATTTCGTCGATTTGCACCACCTCAAGGTTTGTTGGCTATAATCGCCACAAATTCCATAACATCTTTTTATGCCCACTCCGAATCGTCGCATTATCATGTGGCTTGCCAAGCTCGCGATCTTAGCGATCGTCGTGTGGGGTGGACATCGCACGATTGCCCGAGCGATTGACGATCTCAATCAGCACGGCTGGCAATTTCATCAATTGCAGCTTGGGTGGGCTATTTTAGCCGGCGTGTTATACCTCCTCAGTCAATTTCCATGCGGATGGTTTTGGCATGGGGTGCTTCGTGGATTAGGACAGCAAATTCAATTGGTTGCTGCGCTACGAGCCTATTACATTGGCCATCTAGGAAAATATGTTCCCGGCAAAGCGATGGTGGTTGTGTTGCGGGCAGGTTTGATTCGCGCCCCTGGCGTAAAACCTGTGATGGCTGTGGTCGCCGTATTTTATGAAACGCTGACCACCATGGCTTGCGGAGCAGCGGTTGCAGCGATTGTCCTAATCGCCTTGCGGCATGCATCGGTAAGATTAGTTCTGGCAGCGATTGGACTGGTGATTTTGGTGGGGCTCCCCACCTTGCCACCTGCCTTCAGCCGGCTTTTGCGATGGACGCGAGTTGCCCGCACGGAGC
>CAZIGP010000543.1:2531-3931 GCA_964538425.1 uncultured Pirellulales bacterium
TTCACTTGCCGGTAAGATTATTGGCACGCGGTTGGGTTACGATTGCCATCGGTTGGTTTTGCAGTGGAGCGAGTTTGTGGGCCGTGCTGCGTGCCATCGGGATCGAGCAGGCAGAATTGCTTTCGATGCTGCCGCTTTGCACGGCGGTGACCGCTTTGGCCGTGGTCTTGGGCTTCGTTTCGATGTTGCCCGCGGGCTTGGGTGTTCGCGAGGTCGTTCTGCTGCAGCTTTTAGCTCCTAGGTTAGAAGGACTTACCCCAGGCTCCGGCAGCACTTCGGCGTTAGTCGCGGTAATAGTACTGCGGCTTGTATGGCTTATAGCGGAAGCGCTTTTAGCCGCGATTCTTTATCCCCTGAAGCAAACACCTTCCACGTGAATTCCGGGGCGAATTCGTGTATCCTTATTGAGTCGGCTGTCCCACCTCAATAAACCGCAGGCGCTGGGTGACATTGCTTCTCACCGCCTTTTGCCTGCCGCCTACCCGCCTATCCTATCCATGCTTTCTATCGTTATCCCTGTTTACAACGAAGCCGAAAGCTTAGTTGCACTACATGGCGAAATTTGCGAAGTGGCATCTGCTCATGGATATGAGATTGAGTTTATTTTCGTGAACGACGGCTCGACCGATAATTCTTGGGAAGTGATTAAGCAACTAGCGACCAACGATTCACGAGTTCATGGCATTCGCTTCCGACGAAATTTTGGCAAGGCCGCGGCCTTGAATGCCGGCTTTCGCGCCGCGCAAGGTGAGCTGGTGATGACGCTCGACGCCGATCTGCAAGACGATCCACACGAAATCCCGCGATTTTTAGCCAAGATGGAACAAGGTTGCGATGTCGTGAGCGGTTGGAAAAAAGTACGGCATGATCCGTGGCATAAAGTCGGTCCGTCGCGTGTCTTCAATTGGCTCGTTAGTCGACTGACCGGAGTGCATTTACACGATCACAACTGCGGCATGAAAAGTTATCGCCGCGAAATTTTTGACGAGGTTCGGCTCTACGGCGAACTACATCGCTTTGTGCCGGTGCTGGCCCATGCCCGTGGTTATCGTGTCGGCGAGCTGGAAATCAATCATCGCGCACGAAAATTTGGTAAATCGAAGTACGGCGTCACTCGCATTGTGAAAGGCTTTCTCGATTTGCTCACGGTCAAGTTTCTGACTGGTTTTGGCCAGCGGCCGCAACATTTTTTGGGGACGCTTGGTTTAATCTTTTTCTTTTTAGGCTTGATCGGAATGGGGTATTTGGCAATCTATTGGATGCTAGGACGATTCAATGAGGGTTATCAACCACTCCACCAACGGCCACTGCTGTTATATTCGGTCGCTTCACTGTTGTTTGGCGGCCAATTGATGTCGATTGGTTTTTTGGCCGAATTAATCACGGCGTATCAAGGGCGT
>CAZIGP010000544.1:0-3688 GCA_964538425.1 uncultured Pirellulales bacterium
ACCGATTGGTGGAGACTTAGTTAGCGACACCTATAAAGCAATGCAGAGCATTTGCAAGTACGGTATCGCCAGTTCCGCACAACCGCCATTTTGGCTGAAACAACACAGCGATTGGGCTGCGGACGACTTGCTGGTGTTTGCCAATGGCATCCTGAACGTCCGCCGGTTCGTTCAGGGGCAAGGTGATTTTTTCATTGACCCGACGCCGAGTCTGTTCTTTGCCCACCAAGCCAAGTTCAAGTTCGAGAAGGACGCTAGTTCACCGAAGGAATGGTTGGAATTTCTGAAATCACTGGAACAGGACGACGAATGGTACACATGTTTGCAACAAATTATGGGCTATTGCATCTGGTCGGGTTACGACTTGCAAAAGTTCTTCCAGTTCGTTGGTCCTCGCCGTTGTGGTAAAGGAACAATTGGGGGCGTTCTTGAAGGATTGCTTGGTGGTCCCGCCTCCGTATGTAGTCCATCACTTGAAGATTTTGGTACGCGCTTCGGTTTGGAAGACGCCCTGGATAAGCGTCTGGCCCTCGTACCCGAAGCGACAGTGCCAGACAAAGATGTGCGCAAAATTGTTGCAAGGATCAAAGCGATAACAGGCAACGACTTAGTATCCATCGAAGGAAAGCGACAAAAGCACAAATCCGTTCGGCTCAAGCTCAGAATTATTTTGATGAGCAACGATTTTATCGTGTTGCCTGACAATTCAGGTGCAATTCATGCTCGTACCATCCCGCTTGTCTTCACGAGGAGCTTCTTCGGCATTGAGGACTTGACGTTGGCTAAGAAACTGGAAGCAGAATATCCGGCGATTCTGAATTGGGCGCTGGATGGGGTGCGGTCATTGTTCGCAAATGCCGGAAAATTCACCCTGCCGCAATCTACGATTGACGAGTTGGAGGAATTAAAGTCCGAAACGTCGCCATTACAGGCGTTCGTGGAAGAGTGCTGTGATCTCGATAAGCGGGTTTTCTGTCAATCGGTTGCCTTATACAAAGTCTATTGCCAATGGCACACGGATCGTTTTCCCGGCCAAAACTATCTGAGTGAAAAGGATTTTCCGAAGGAATTGAAGAAATCTGTGCATACCATTCGCAAGGATCGGCTTACCAGGATCGGAGACACCGAATGCAAACGGGCTAAGCTCGTTAGAACTCGGTTTGACTCAATGGAGCCGAAGCGTCACCCTATTTGGATAGGGATTGTGCCAAACGCTGAATGGCAGGCGGCGGACATAAAGGCGGCTGCATAAATGGCATCAATGAGCAAATGTCAGTAACTAGCCCAACGAGGCGAAATTAAGGCAGCGGTCATTGAGTATGTTCGCGAAAATGATTGGGTAACTTTCGCGGAACTCGTGCGCAACTTTGGCAAATTCACTCAGACGACGGGTGATTACGAAATCGTCGGCGACGGAAATGTCATTTTTTGGACCGGCGATAGCGAGCAATTCGCCGAAACGATAAACGAACTTATTGCTGACCGCCAGCTTTATTTGCATCCAGTCGAGCCGCTCATTTACTTAATAGATGGTGCCACACTGAGTCTGCCGAATGTCAAACGAGTGCCGGCTGATGGCTACAAAGACCCACACTGGCAGCCGGTGGCGTTGCGGCTGTCAGCATAGGAAATTCTCGGAATCGTGCATAACTTTTATGATTCGTGTTCTGCTTTGTGGCGCTTCTACTGTTTCTTCTGCATGAGGGCATCGGTGCGCAGATTACGTCCGTCAGCGCTGTGATGTTTTTGGATCGGGAGCCGCGAACAGTGCTAGGAAGAATGTCGGCGCGGCCCATAGAATGAGCCACGCAGCCAATAACCAAATGCGATTTCGTGTGATGCTATGGAGCGTCCAAATCCTTTCGGGATCGCGCTCATTTCTGGTAAGCAATTCTTGGTTCGTAAAGGTTGATGGATCACTTTTCACCAACTCCGCAATTTCTGGACGGACGAACGTGTCGCCAATTATGATAGGTGCCTGCTCAGGTTCATTTGGGAAGGTCACAACATAGTTGCTGTAGAAACGAGCATATATCAGGACAGTTCCTACAAATATAACCAGAAGTGTGAATCCCAAAACCACTTTGAAGTTTTTGCGGATGCCGGCTTTCCAACACCAAAAAGACACTCCGAGCGTCATCGCCTGTGTTACGGCAGAGATTAGCAAAACCACAACCGGCGCAGGCCACGATGGGCTCAAAACCTTAAAAAAATCCGCAATGACCGGAATCGGTGCTGCGAGAGCGGTGCAGATTTTGGCTATCCCATGAGCGCTCTTCACCACAGACGGCAGCTTTGATTGTGGTTTGTCCTTTTGAGTTTCCATTAACGCTGTTGCAAGCCTGTCGGCGTGAACACCAAGGTCTTTTTATTTTTGGTTATGTTGATGGGACCAACCACTGGCGAATTTCGGTTGCCAAATTCGGCATAGAAATAATACTTACCGATGAGTTCGATTTCGTTGCCCGTCGGTGTTTGCCACTGTGGTTTTGGAGCTTTCTTATTCTTAGAATATGCCAGCACGTACAAATCCCATTGTAACGCGGGGATGTACTTCACTTTACCACCATCCGGTTCAGTCCATAGAGTGATGGTATTAGCTGATGCCTGAAATGGTCGCATTTCCCATCCATCAAGGCCATCAGCAATAGCGGCGTCTCTAAAGTGTCTGTTGTATATGTCGTCAATGGTATTTTCGATAGCGTCCAGTTTTTGATCTTTTTGGTTGTCTGAGAGGTTCGGATCGGAAATCACCTTGAGCATTTCGCGAACCTCGATCTCCACTTGCTCAAGGGTCGGTGCCCATCGACGGCGCATCAGCGGCCGATTACGGAATACCCGATAAAGCGCTACCTGGAACTGCTCATCCAGCGCGCGATTGAAGCGATCATCGTCGGTTAGGTTTTTTGGAAAACGCCCGCTATCGACGACCAATTTTCGGCCGCTTTGCACAAAAGATGTTGGCGTCATTTCCGGGGGTTGAATCTCAGGATTATCACTCTGGACTGCGCTCTCGGTAAATGCGCGCAGTTCTTCTTGCGACAACTGCGACCACTGGCCGTCACCAGCACGAGTCGTGCGGCAGCACATCAATGCTGCGGTGACTACTAACGTGTGAATAACAAATCGCAGCAAAGCAAAATCCTCGCTTAGCTAACAGTGAATCCGAACTCCGCCACCCGGATGGAAACCGTTGTCCATTCTAGCGGTCCTTTTTTGTTCAGCAAATACCAACGTGAATAAGCATGACAAGCACAAATCGGCATTGCGTCACCACCCGAATCTCCCGAAGACTCTTACGGCAAGAATTATCGAATTTGTCGATGCGAGGCAATGTTTGGCTGGACGCCGGCCAAGGGAAGAGATTGAATGGAAAGAGGAAAGAATGACGAGCCTACGGCGTGAATAAGTCATTTTTCCAGTTGCAGTCCCTACTAAATAGAGGCGATGAAAAGAATATCCGTTCCCATTGGCGGAACAAATGCAATGACTGCGCGAGCCCGCCGGTATATTCTGGTTCCAGCGCGATAGTGATTGCTGTCAGATTTTGCAATATCGCTCGCATCCATTCAGACTTCGGAGACAACACCGCGCCAATTTGTCGATTGGATAACATCGGCGTGTATTTTTGATCCTCGATTTCCTCAGTTTCTGTCAGGTAATCGAGGTCCAAATCCCAAATCACACC
>CAZIGP010000544.1:3698-3931 GCA_964538425.1 uncultured Pirellulales bacterium
ACTCGTTTCTTCAAAGACTGTCACAAACTTCCTTGGCGTCGGAAAGAAAAAAACCTGATGGTCCTTTCCATGACGATCTTTCATTACTTCATCACGATATTCGCCATCTTCCGTGCCTTGCTTCAATACGACGTAGACATTTCCGACCGTGTTCAACCATACGGCCGGCCGGATATGGCCATCGTTGAGGGAGCGAAGCCCGGCCCATGCAAATAGGCCAACTTCGTTCTCGT
>CAZIGP010000545.1:0-3117 GCA_964538425.1 uncultured Pirellulales bacterium
TGCGGCCCGCTTGAACTAACTTTGCCAGCCGATCAAGGTATTCAGGGTGATTTGCATCAAGCCACTCCATGAGCGAGCCGCTGGTATGCAGCGCCATCCGTAAATCGGGATAGCTTTCGAACAGATTGAGAAATGGCAAGTAGCTGTCTTGATAGCTTTGCTCGAAGACACCGTCGAAATTGCCGATCGGCTGATGATCATGCAGAACAAAGAGGAATCGAATCGGGTGAGGCATTGTCGGGGACAAAACAGGGTTCAGGGTTCAGGCGTCAGTTTGATTTTGCCAATCTTTCTACCAATTCAAGCGAATTTGATCGGTGATGCGTTACCTGCATTTCTTACGTTGCCGCAACCAAGTAGTGCGAATAAACATCAATGATGCAAACGCTGCGCCCTTTGCAATCTCGATTGTTTACGGTTGGTTTACGGCTTCGACTTCAACTGCGAATTCTAACGGCTGGCGCGGTCGCGGCAAAATGGCAATTCGGTGAATCTCACAAACTGAGCGGATTTGCAGTGTAAAACCGCTTCGCTGTTTGGTGCCGCTCGGCTCAGAGCACCAAATTTATGCCTGCCGCAACTCGACTGCTGCTCGTTCTGGGGATACCGGATTGATATAGCAACCTGTGCCTAGTTCAAAGCCAGCCAGTGTCGTAATGCGCGGAAGAATCTCTATATGCCAGTGATAGTGGTCAGCACCGGTCGTGTCAAAGGGTGCAGTATGAATGATGTAATTGTAGGCGGGAACTTTGAGGATCCGCTCGAGTTTGACGAGTGACTGCCGAAACAAGCTGGCCAATTCAGGCAAGCTTTCACGATTGATGCGACTGTAGTGTGACTGATGCTCGCGCGGTAGGAGCCACATTTCATAACAAACTCGCGAAGCATGAGGGCACAGCACGATGAAATTTGTCGATTCCGCGACGACACGATTCCCAAGAGTTGCGTCGGTCATCATTTCGCAAGCAGGACACTTTTGGCCTCGAAAATTGTCTAAGCGAGATTTTTGGTCTGCCGTTGGTAAGCGTGATGCAACGAGCTGGCTGTGCAGATGCGATAGCGTTGCTCCTGCCGCTGGCCCGTTGTTTTTAAAGATCATCACGCTGGATTGCGGATGTGCCATACCGATTTGCAACATTCGCTCACAATAGACATTGAAGACTTCACGGAAATCTGTTTCATCGAGTTCTGTCGAGTTGGTAATGTGACGTGGCGATTCGATGATAACTTCGTGTGCGAATAAACCCGAATCAGTTTGCCGCGTTGAGTTGTTCGTAATCGCAGGAAATTTATTTGGAATGACTCGCACTTGCCAACCCGGAGCGTCAGGTTGAGTTTGCTTGGAACGGTGAGCAAAAACCTCACCCGGAGTATGCTTTTCATGCCCTTCACAAAATGGGCATTCGCCTTGATCGTGAATAACTGGCTCCAGCGAAATCTCACGAGGTCGAGTTCCGCGATTCTCCGCAATAATCACCCAGTGCCCGGTGATCGGATTACAGCGGAGCTCGGCCATGAAGAAAGGCTGGGGATTAGAGACTAGAGGCTAAGAGAGACAAAAATAAATGGCGGATAATGTTCGTCGAATGTTTTAGTGCTGTGATTTTCACTCTGCATTTTGCAGTTCTTGCTCTGTCATTTGTTTTCGGCCTTCTGCCTTTTGCCTTCTTGATTCTTCCATGCGGCGATCTGCCTCGGCATTTCCACCCCATAGCCAATTAATCTGCCAGAAATGGCGATCGTTCTGCGCTAGTTCTGGTTCAAGATGATCTTGCCATTCCAGCGGTTTGTAAGTGCCGAATACCCGGTCCCAAATATCGAATGCCATGCCAAAATTATGGTGCCACTGATTGTGGGCGTGATGGATATAGTGGACGGGCCGGGACATCCAAAAACACTTCTTAGGATTTTCGTGCTGCAATTGATGGGAGAATGCCGAGAAGAATGCGAAGCCATTTGCTCCCAGCACCCAGCCAATACCGGCTGGCAACGAAAACAAGAATGGCGGCCACATCATCCACCACGTGCCTTTGACGTAATCAAAATACTCCAGCAGCACTCCTTGCCCTGTCCCTCGCGCATGATGTTCACGATGGGTTTTTCCGAGCCGATGAAACTTATGCAGCAGACGATGTCCCCAATATTCTGCCAAACTGGCAAAGACAAATCCTCCTGCAAACCATGCGGCTACCGTGCCCACGGCCGGCCAGTTCATAGTACAAATCCTTCAAGAATGCTAAAAAAGGGGAATCGCAACCGAATTTTGTAGAATCTCTATATCAAGGAATTAGTAGTCTATCCGGAATACTAACTTCTGGAAACAGGAACGTCTGGGCAACCTGCTAAAAGCTAGCGATATAACCTACCACGCTTAGGTTTAGGTTGTTGCTGCGGGTTCCAGAGAAGCTGCCTCGGTTTTGTCGCTCGTGTTTTGGCCGGGCAGATCTTGAAGCTGGCACATGACTTCCATGAATTGGGTTTCGCGATTTTGAAATGCTTGGACCACATCGGGGTCGAATTGCAAGCCTGAACCATTCAGAATAATGGAGCGGGCTGCTGAATGGCTATAAGCCGGCTTGTAAATTCGTTTACTGCTCAAGGCGTCGTACACGTCGGCCAAGGCAACAATACGAGCGGCCAGTGGGATTTCTTCGCCACGCAATTTGCGTGGGTAGCCACCGCCGTCATACCGTTCGTGATGGGCGATAGCAATATCGTAAGCCATCGACAGGAATTGTGCTTCAGGTCGAGCCACGGCGACCGATCGCAGTGTTTGCCCACCCAGCAATGTGTGCCCTTTCATGATTTCAAATTCTTCAGGCGTCAATCGACCTGGCTTTAGCAGCACCGCATCAGGAATGCCCACTTTGCCAATGTCGTGCAGAGGGCTCGTCAAATAAATTCGCTGCACATAATCGCCATCGATCGTGTCGGCATATTTTGGCCAACGTGAAAGTTCGTCGGCCAAGATACGGCTGTATTCACGCATGCGCTCCAAATGCTTGCCGGTATCGTGGTCGCGTGATTCGGCCAATTTAGCCATCGCAAAAATCATCAAATCGCGGCTTTCCAACGATAACACTCGTTCGCCGGTGCGAAGCCTCATCCGCAATTCTT
>CAZIGP010000545.1:3127-3929 GCA_964538425.1 uncultured Pirellulales bacterium
GTCGGCTCCAGCATCCAGGCCGCAAACCACATTTTCTACACCTCCATGCGTGGTAAGCAGAATGAAGTAAATGTAACCGCTCCAATTACGTCGGCGGATTTCTCGACAAAGATCGAGTCCGCTCATGTGCGGCATTTGCCAATCGGAAACCACCAACCGGAACTGCCCTGTGCGGATTAATTCAAATGCCTCACGACCGTCGCTGGCCGAAGCCACGTCGTAACCAAACTGACGGAGGTTTTCGACAAGAATCTCGGATGTTACCGGATCGTCATCGACAATTAACACTCGCATGATGGCACTTGGTGTAAGTTCGTTTGATTGGTGTCCAATTTATTTTCGGGAGGGGCATTTCGTGAATTGTTATTAGGGCAGCGAATTTGTCCGATTGAGTTCAATAACTGGTCGCGATCGTTTCGTAAGCGAGTTAATAAACCTGGAAGTTCGGCGACTCCGGCCGCTAATGCTGTGCGTTCGCAACAAGCGGCAGAATCGCTCATCGCACGCGCTTCGATGCTGGCCGACATGCCTTTGATGCGGTGTGCCATTTTGGCGATGTCGGAGGTATTGCCATTCATAAATGCTTGCTCTAATTCGGCCAAATCGGCATCGACTTGATTCGTGAACTTCGATAGGACGCGATCTACAAGGTTCAAATTATTTAGGCAGCGAGCCTTAAGAGCTTCGAGATCGAAGATCACTAGATCGTCGGCTTGGTTTTTTTCCATGGCGAGATCTCTGTCTTTCAGGCTTGTTTTAGTTTCTACACAGGCGTTCTTTTCGAGGTAAAACGCAGGAGGGC
>CAZIGP010000546.1:0-3640 GCA_964538425.1 uncultured Pirellulales bacterium
AGCTTCATTTGCGTTGTCACATCTCGGGTACATGATTTCCTGGGCGCCGGACTCCAGCATGCGGCCAAGTCGCATGAATTCTCCCTTCCCAGGTCGGGCAATAATATCCGAAATATCCGAAAGACCAACTCGTGCGGCTCGCATTAAATTTTGTGCCGTTTCCATGTTCTAAATCGAGCCAAATTCCGTCAAAACCCATTAGGCTAGCTAACTCGAAGACGCATGTATCCGAGAGGTGTAAGGTGATAACTAGCACGGGTTGGTGGTGCTGAAGTTTTCTGAGGACACGGCTTTGTCGCATGAGGTTTCCGTTCTCAACTAGTGAAAACGTTTTTTCCTGTTCTAATGGGAAAGATTTGGAAAGCGATCGACTATGGTACCAGCATGAAATGCCCGCTTCTGGCATAAATTGTACTTTTAAAGGTACCAATATATGTATAGTCAGTCAACCGGCCGCCAAGCTCTCTTTGCCCTGTGAAAATACGCTGGCTTACTGTGGAATTCAAGATTTTGTACCAAATTTTCGTCTATAATTCACTGACTTGACAGATCATAAGTTTTGAATGTTCAATAATTTTTCACAATTTTATTGACACGTCATAAAACACTAGTTAATATGTCCATCTAGTTGATCTTAAATAGGGTCCTATAAATGAATCAAGTTGTACCAATCGAATCGCCCCAATTTGCCGACATTGAAGGTTCGGTTGCACGAATGCCGTCGCGCCGCCGCAAATACCAGCGAGTACGCGACCGATTGCAGGCCGAAATTCACGCTGGCCACTTTGCACCAGGCCAACCTCTGCCGACGGAGATCGAACTTGCACAATCGATGGGTATTTCGCGGAATACTGTCAGGCAAGCGCTCGGGCAATTAGAAGAAGAAGGGATGGTCGAGCGAGTGCAGGGCCGCGGTACTTTTGTAACTGCAGATTCTCAGCGCCAAGCTGGCGGACAAATCGAAGTTTTCGCTCTTATTTCCGACGAACTGCGCGCCGGGTTTTATTCGTCTCTTGTAAAAGGCTTTGAGAGCGGCTGCTCTAAGGCCCACCAACAAATGCTGCTGGGCAATTCTGACAACGAAATTGCCAAGCAGGGTAATTTGATCCTGCAAATGATCGACAAAAACGTGGCCGGTGTCGCAAGTGTGCCGGTCACGACTGAGCCTACACCTGCCTTTCAGATTCGGCAATTACACAGGCACGATATTCCGGTGGTATTTTGTCATCGATCGATCAAAGAAATTGCAGCACCTTGTGTCACTTGGAATGGTGTCGAAGTGGGGCAGATGGCTGGCGAGGCGTTTGTTAAAGCTGGACACCGTCGAATTGCTGCTTTATTCCCACATCAAAGCGAATTTAGTAATGCTTATGCACAAGGCCTTCACGACGTAGTAGCCGACAATCAAGGACAAGTTGAATGTAGGTATTACGGTAGTACTTTGCCTGGCGTCCATGCGGCGGGTGCTATCCGTGAGGTGCTTGCAGAATTGCTCATGCCCGAAGACCGCCCAACGGCCCTTTTCTGCGGGAGCTTACCAGATGCTGAGCAAGTATATTTGTTAGCACCTTCGTTAGGAATTCGAATTCCCGACGATTTATCAATCATCGTCTTCGGCGGTACGCAGCGTGAAAGTGCATTGGCCCAGCGCATTACGTGTGTTGGAGTAGCAGAACATGAAGTGGGTGCTTGTGCTGCGCATTTGCTCGCCGAAATGCGGGCTAACCGGCGGCCGCTGAATAATGACGAACGCGTCATTCTCCCGCTAACGTTCTTGGCTGGCGAAACATTGGCGACGGCACCATCGAATCAGTAAAAGTGGCTTTTGAAGAAAGTTTATTGCATGGATAGAAAATCAAGCAGCGACTGGGTTATTACTAAACAACAATACGATCCGTATGTTGCATATTACACTGCCAGTGCTTGCTATAGAGAATTTGAATTCTTGTTTCTAGTAAGCTATTCCTGTCCCTTTATCTTTGGCTTTGCTTTGTTATGGAGATTCCCATGAGAGTCTGCTCACGCTGCATCAGGCAAAACTTAAGTAATCAAGAAGTTTGCGAATTTGGTAAAAGACAATTCCAAAGTACACTTCAAAAAAATCGTAGCCATTGTCGGCTTGCCTTCACACTCGTTGAGCTGTTGGTTGTGATTGCAATTATTGGCATTCTCATTGCGCTGCTACTACCGGCAGTTCAAGCTGCGCGGGAAGCAGCACGTAGAACTCAATGTACTAACCACATGAAACAAGTCGGCCTAGGTATCCATAATTACAATACTGCTCGAAAATCGTTGCCTTCTTCACAGATGGGATTTGTACTAAATCCTAAAGTGGGCAATTTTACTGAATGGCTTGGGCATTCAGCTTTTTATCAAATTTTGCCTTATGTCGAAGAAACTTCCGTTGTTTCGCAGTCTACACCAACCAAGCGTTTTCTTGATCCTGCAAACTATACGACGTACACCATGAATCAAATTTCTGTTTATCTATGTCCTGATGATGAGGGAGCAAATCGTCGTTTTCGAGGGTATTTTGCACGTGCGAATTTTTCAGTTTGTGCTGGCACCGAATCGGAAGTTCCTGACTTTGGCAATAACAGCAATGTGGAAACAACTATGGATCGAACGAATATGAATCTGAAATGCGATGGCGCGTTTTGTATTGAAAACGGGAAAAAGCTTAGAGAATTTTCGGATGGCTTAAGCAAAACAACCTTTGTAAGTGAAATTCTCGTGGGTCGGGTGGACGAAAACCCAGATTATCAGAAGACTGATTATCGAGGCAAATGGGCTTGGGCCTCTGAAGGAGGAGCGGTTTACACGCACAAGCTCACGCCTAACAGTGGCGCACCAGATTATATGCCTTATGGTTGCATCAATTCACTAGACATGCCTTGTAAGATTGGAGCCAAAGTATATACGACCGAATATTATGCTGCGCGTAGTAAACATCCTGGCGGTGTAAACGTGTTGTTTGGCGACGGACACGTGCGTTTCTATACGGATGCCGTCGACACATCTCTTTGGCGATCATTAGCAACGGCCTCTGTCGGTGACACGACTCAGCTTGAGTAAAATTAATGCAGATTTGGAAAGCAATTGCATGACCACAATGATATTCATTTCAACATTTTTGCGACGAGAGCACTTAATGCTTTTAACAATCATGGCGCTAAGTAGCTTACTAACTTTGCAAGGATGTGGTTTCGACAAAAGTGGCTGTGCTCCGCATGGTGCAATAACTCTCGATGGTAACCCCCTCGTCGATGGCTCTATTTTGTTTTTGCCTCAAGGCAATACGAAAAGCCCTTCATCAGGTGCAGCAATCGTTGATGGCAAATATGCAGTTGCTGCCAACAAAGGTTTACTTGCTGGGAGTTTTCGAGTGGAAATTACCTCTATACGTAAGACTGGCAAACAAATTGTCGTTCACGGAACAGAAAAAGTTGATGAATTCGAGAATATTATCCCTGCTCGATACAACACCAAAAGTGAATTGTCTGCAAATATCGCTGCAGATAAGCCAGCAATATACGACTTTGCATTGAGTTCCAAATAAGAGGCGGCATTTGCTGCTATCGTTAAGCAATGGACGTTCCGCTTCACTGAATTTATAAGATGAAACATCTAATATTTACCA
>CAZIGP010000546.1:3650-3925 GCA_964538425.1 uncultured Pirellulales bacterium
GCTAAGCGCTCTTTTGATTGAGTTGACGTTCATTGTTAACTCAAGCCATTCCGAAGAAATCGCTTCGCCTTTATCAGCAACGAGCCTCGCTATTTATCGCGACGACGGTAAACCGGCAACTCCTACATCTCATCCGCGTCTCTTAAGTAGGCCTCGAATTATCCACAACGAAGATGCTGACGGCGCTGTTCGAGACCGACGCCCAAGCCCTGGCCGTACTAGGGACGAAGTCGCTAAGTGGTTTGAATCGCTTTTTGAAACTACGCCAACCGACA
>CAZIGP010000547.1:0-3919 GCA_964538425.1 uncultured Pirellulales bacterium
TTGCGCGCCGATGCCATATTCATGCCACAGCGGCATCGACCAGTTCAAACCTTCGTGCGCACCAAAGTTCGAGTTGCCGGTGATATTCACCGGGCTGCGGAAATCGTGCGCACCGCCAAAGATGGTCAGGTCTTGTCCCCACCACCAGTTGCCGCATGGATCGCAAGCGCCGTGATAAGGGCCGCAATGCCATAAACCGCCAAATACAAAGTCGAGCGGTGCAAGAATCCAAGGCCGGCCATAAGGACCGCTAAACGGCCCGTAGTTTGGCCCGCAACCACCGCAACAGTCGTAGCCTTCTTCACAGCCGCCATACATACCACAGTTGTTGCCGCATTGAGGACCGCAACCACCACCGCCACAACCACCACCGCAACAATCGTTGCACTGCGGATTGGTATAGCCGTCGTAAGAGCGTCCCATGATCGGTCCACCCGGCAAATACGATCTGCCACCTTCCGTCATCGGCTCGCCGTCGATCGTCATCGGCCCTTGGAAGTTTGGCATGCCACCACTAGGCATTCCCGGCATTGAGCTAGGCGACATGGAGCCAGGCATCGCCGGCATCGAAATCGTCGGGCCAACAGGTTTGCCAACCTTCACCGGTTCGGCATCAATATAAACCGCATCCGGCGTAACAATCGGTTCGCCCGTCACCACGGGAGTTGCCGGCGTTGGGCTTCCTGCCATCGTACGCGATGCCAGTGGGCCAAACATTCCACCAAAATTCATTCCACCGAACCCCATTCCGTTGAATCCCGCGCGACCAGGCATTCCGCCGTTGCCGTTCATTTGTTGTCCGTAGCCTGGCATGCCACGATTACCATTTTGGTAGTTATTTGCAGAAGATTGATAACTGGCTGGAGTATTCGGATACGAGCCATTGGGATACTGCATCGGTTGACAACCAGCATTCGGATATTGTGGGCGACCGCCGAAGTCTTCGCCAGAAAACTCTTCCTGATAGTTCTGTGGCCCAAAATCATTCCGAGCCCCGGAACCATTTCGAGATGCTGCGCGGCGGTTCGCGGGCGATTCTTCGTACATGCTGCGGCCGCGCGACGCGTTGCGATTCGCTCCATTGCTGGAACGATGCGGAGCGTTGCCGGAGCTACTCCTCGAATCAGATTCCTCTTCCTCGTAATCCTCTTCGAATTCTTCTCGTGCGATATTCTGTCGTGGGGCGTAAGAATAACGCACTCCATTTCGATTGGCCGCGGGAGTTCGCGGATTTTGATAATGTACGCCGCTGCTTTGATAGCTCGCCGGCTTCTCACCTTGATTGCTCTGGCGTTTCTGCGTTGACTCCGATTTGCGCTCCCGCCGCACTTGCTCCGCTTTGCGCTGGCGCTTGGGCGCGGCCGCCTGTTCGCTCTCTTCCTCGACGCTCTCGTCATTGGAGCTAGCGGGAGGAAACTTAGGAACCAAACGGTTCAAATCCGTTTGAGCAATCGCCGGCGAAATGATCGCCAGCATGGCAATGACCATGGTTCCATAAATCCCGATTCTCCCCAACTTCCGCACTTCGGCTGTCATACGTGCATCCTGCGCTAGATAAATTGCCTAATTTAAAGCAGACCATGATGTACCAGCCGGTTTATCGGAGATTATCTAATCAGAACTTCCGGAAAAATCTTCACAATCCGAAAAGTTTCACCAAATTGCCAAGTAACATGCTAGCTCGCCATAGCGAAACTCGTGAGAATTCCGACATTGGTTAGCCACGATGTGCCCCAACCGTGGCAACCTAAGTCAGCCCAGCGGCAAGCAAAGCGGTAAAGCAGCAAGCATCGCCCTGGGAATAGATGGCATCATTTTTCAAAAGTCCCAACGGGGGCAGAGAGTGCGATTCCACAAACCTGTCCATCGATTAGCAATGCAACCTGGTCACCTCAGACGAAGTAAGAAGCAATTCAACGTAGCCGTAAATACCTCCGCGCCGCGCGAATTTCATGCGTGCGCATTCCCTACGCCAACGGCGTTATATACCAAAGCCTAGGGTTCGACCGTCAGGTCGTACCCTAGGAACATGAGCATGGATTGCTGGTTACCACAACGTGGTTAGATACCCGCACACTTACGGCATCAGCTCCGCCATCGACACCCCAAGCGATTTCGCCAGTCGCTCGATATTGATGAGCGATATATTCCGCTCACCGCGTTCTACCCCGCTAATGTAAGTCCGATGCAGATTCGCTAGTTCGGCCAAACGCTCTTGCGATATTCCGACCTTCGTGCGGACTTCGCGCAATTTCTTGCCGAATCGGACAGTAACTTGCGACAAGACCTTTACCGCAGTAGTTTTACTCATCGCCAAAGTGACTTTAAAATCCACGGATTAGGATCGATAAAAATGCAATTACAAAGTGAGCCAGAATACCAAATATTAGTCCACGTGCTGCATGCTTAAATAAATTTCCAATTCCTGCCCCTAATAGCCAAAAACCACTCGGCAATAAAAATGGAAGAAGGTATTCTGCCGGTCGAGTGTCATTTTCTGCTGCATGCTTTGCTTCTGGTAATAATTGAAAAAACCATAAAAACGAAGCACATCCCATGGCAATCAATGTCACGCTCGCAAACAAACGCTTGAGGGAAAACTGTGGCATATTTCTTATCCTACCACCCACGGGCACACAGCACGATCATTAGCAATTACTTTTGCTGCCCATTCTCATGTTGCCTCGCATTTGAGAAATAACAAAAGTAAGCCAAGACACACCAAGTGAAGGTATTTAAAGTTAAAACCCTTGCCACTCTATGCTGCCTTCCCCCTCGATTGCTTCATGTTCTTTCGATTTCGCGCTTTCGTCCTTTCGTGATTATTCCCCTGTCTTCTCTGTGTCTCAGTGACTCTGTGGTTAAATAGCTACCTCATTCTTTGTTTTGCCGCCTAACGCCTACTGCCAGCCGCCTACTTGACAAATACTGTACATTTGATACAATATCGCTGCCAGCCAGTGCGCTGGCGCGGCCGAGCCCTGCTACTTCGCGTGGCCCGACCGATGCTGTTTGGCAATTCGAAATATCAACAAGCGGCTAGCAATGAGTCCGTGACGATCGCTGCTGCGCAGTAATGCGCCTGTGTTTCCAGCACGGCCTGATCATCCAGTATCTAGCATCCAGCATCCACCAAAACGCTGATCTTTCACCCTCCTTGCGCACGCCAAAACTCGTTTTCGTTCGGCAAATGACGAGGCGCGGCAAAATGCTCGAAAAGGCGCTATGAAAGTTCACTGAAAGTTGATTTGGCAAAAACACTGTGTTTTACAGTGTTTTCCGCGCGCCAACTTTCATACGATTTTGGCGAAAAATTTAATTTCGGCGCGCACATCGCAAAAACCCTCGGCAAATTCGACACTTTTGCCCTACAACCACCAGCGCCGGTATGAAAGCTCAACCGAAGAAATCAACCAAATGCCGCAAAAACCCGACGAAAATCAACGGCCGATCCTTGCCCGCAGCTCTCCAACTTTCAGTCGCGCGCTTTTCTTCGAATCTCATGATTCCCCATTCCCCATTCCACATTTGCATCCAAACGCTCTGAACCCCTAACCCTTTTACTGTCATACACAGACAAAACCTATCAAAAACCTTCGAAACTGCGACACGATTTCGGACAGGTTCGACCACTCCTAAATCAATTTCCCTCGAACAAAACCACGTTTTTTCCTTCGAACCTGTCACACAGACCCCTGATCAAAAAACTGCGACAGGTTGGCACAAAGCGAGAGTTGCTCCAAAGCTAACACAGCCTCCAAAAAAAACACCGCCATGCCTCAGCAAAACCAAGTTTCGTCTCCCTCGCGCCTTTGCGCCTTCGCGTGAGTTTATGAATCTCTCGGTGCCCCGGTATGTTCCCAAAAGCCAAAAAGAATGCCTTTATCTCAAAGCCTCGAGTCTCACGTCTCAAGCCTAA
>CAZIGP010000548.1:0-3910 GCA_964538425.1 uncultured Pirellulales bacterium
CACGCTGAGAATCCTGCACCGCGACTGCGCGAGTCTTGTCTCCATTTGCTGTAAGTCCTGGTGCAGTGTCACTAAGCTGAGCTTCGAGCCACTTATGGCAAGAAGTTTCAATATCTGAAAGAGTCAGCGATTCGTCTGCCTCAACTACTAGACGCATATCATCCACATAACGTGCTGCGTCAATTAACTTGATTCCCTTAACTATGCGTTTTCCAAATGCCTCCCGTAGCGCGTCATCAAAGTCAAGGAGGAATAAATTTGCAAAGAAGCCTGCTGCTACGAGGCCTTGAGGCAAGGCTATTTTTTCGAAGCCATTAACTCCTGAAAGCTCCAGCGCGAAATCCTCATCGTCGGCCACCCATGTCCAATCGAGAAGTCTCTTCGTAATGGCCCAAAACGGAGAATCGAGCTCGGGCAACCGTGATTTAATTTTTCTTTGCAACTCAGCAGGACGCACGCGGTCGTAAAACTTCGAGAGATCAGAATGAACGATTACTGCTCTGGACTTACTGCGCTCAACGATTGTAGATGCCACTATTTCAGGCCTAGCTACAAAGGTTCGGTAGTCCTCATAGTATGAACGGTATAGCTTTGATGTTCCCCAACGGTGTCGTAGTTGGTGCTCACCTCGCACCGTTTTTGAATCACAAAAAAGACGATTGCCGTAGCTGATTACCTTGCGGCGATTTACCGGGTCGTGTACGTCGAGACGCGGGTCTCCCTGGATCGACTCGAAATGATCCGCCATGCACATCATCAAGGCCGTTGCGACAACTTGGTCTTTCAGTGAGACGTGCGCAAGAGGACGAAGCTTCGCCTTAGGCGAAGACTCCTCTTTGGTGAGCTCTGGTAACCAACGCCCCTTTTTATCGATCTGCCATGGTGCCGATTTGGGAGCGGGCACTAAGCGCAATTTGTCGCTCTGCCATCGGGATGGCCGTGCCAGCTTTCGTTGTATCAATTGCAAAAAGCGAGGATAGTTTACTGTCGCCAAGTCAAGTTCCAATACATCAGCAAACCAATTATGACCACGAATGTAATTGACCGTTTTCTTAAACGCCTGGACAAGGACGTAATCTTTTTGCAATGTCGCTAGCTTTGGTCGAAGATGAATCATGGGCTGCTTACTAGTGATTTAGAGCACCTTTGGTTAACCGCACAGCTAGAACCCTTCAAAAGCATAGGTTAAACCCCACATTGTAACTAGTAAGACTAGAAATCGTCACGGAATGAATACGAACTTCGTGTTGCCGTATCCAAGGAAGTACCTAAGTCCGAATCCCTGTAGAGCCATTGCGGAGTTCGCATTGCTTAACGATGGCAGGATCGCCTTGGTTCATTGATGCTCAACGGCCACTTACTTATGATTTGTAGCGTGCTTGAGTAGCACGACAGTACGCCGTTCGGATCGATGGCGCCCATCCAAAGTTCAGCAAATGGCTCAAAATTCTTAAGCTACCAATCAGTCATAATTTGTGAGCTAAGCACGTTTTTTTTAAGAAACACGGGGGCGTTCGGCTGCTGGATCTCTCACTCCTGGCAAGTGAACCCAGAGATTGGTACAAGAGTCATACAAAAAGGTAGCGCGCGGCCACCACATAAAACTCCCAGATCCTGAGATTTTGCCATGCCCACTTGGAACACCGTTGCAATTGTCGGCGTTGGCTTGATGGGTGGCTCCATTGGCCTGGCGCTGCGCGAGCGGAAGTTGGCGAAGAATGTGGTTGGCATCGGCCGGCGCGCGGCCAATTTGAATAAAGCGAAAGACCTGGGAGCCATCACGGCCACGGCGACGAAAATTGATCGCGCCGTGGAAGATGCCGACGTGGTGGTTGTCTGTACGCCGGTAGCGGAAATCGCCAGCCATGTGCTCGAAGTTGCGGGTGCTTGTTCCGAAAAAACACTCATTACCGATGCCGGCAGCACCAAAGCCGCGATTGTCGCCGCGGTGCAAGCCGCGCTGCCCACGGATCGGCGATTTGTTGGCAGCCATCCACTGGCGGGAAGTGAGAAAAGTGGAGCGGCGTTTGCCCGCGCAGATTTGTATGAAGGCCGCGTCGTCGTCGTGACGCCCTCCAAACAAACCAAGCCGGAAGATGCCGAAGCGACGGGCGATTTTTGGTCGAGCCTGGGCGCCACCGTGCTGATGATGCCGCCCGAGGCACACGACCAGGCGCTGGCGGGCACCAGCCACGTTCCGCATTTGGTGGCATCGGCCGTGGCCGCATCAACCGAAAAATCGGATTTGCCGCTGGCGGCGTCCGGTTGGCGGGATTTAACGAGAATTGCCGGCGGAGATCCCGAGCTTTGGACGCAGATCTTCCTCGAAAATCAGTCGCACGTCTTGAAGTCGCTGGGCCGGTTTGAGAAAACGGTAGCAGCGTTTCGTACGGCGCTCGAGCGGGGCGACCGCAACAAGCTTTTGCAACTGCTCACGGAAGGGAAATCGGTCCGCGATGCTTTGGGAAATTGACATTTACCCTGCCCAGGGGCAACCCGACCGGCTGGCTCAACAAGTGGCCGCCGATGCGGCGGAGCTGGGGATTGCCACAGGATTGAAAGTTTCGGCCGCAACAGGGTATTTGGTTCAAGGCAAGCTCCAGCGCCCGCAAGTCGATCGGCTGGCTAAGGAATTATTCGCCGATAGCGTCGTCGAACGCCCCGTGATAGGAACCGTCGGCGACAAGGCCTTGCATCAATCGCCGCAGCCCGAGGCCACGCTAATTCACGTGCTGCCGAAGCCCGGCGTCATGGACCCGGTAGCCCAAAGCGTTCAAACCGCGATTGCCAATTTTGGCTTGACCGTGGATGCCGTTCGCACGCTGCGAAAATTTTGGATCGCCAATTTGCCCGCCGAAAAAGTGCCGCTGCTTGCCACCAAGGTGCTGGCCAACGATGCCATTGAGCAAGTGATTGTCGGGCCGCTCAAGTTCGATCGCTTGGAAGTCGGCGGCGAATATCGATTCAAGTTGCTCACCGTGCCGCTACGAGATTTAGATGACACCGCACTCATGAAGCTGAGCCGCGAAGGACAGCTTTATTTGCAACTGGCGGAAATGCAGACCATTCAGCGGCATTTTCGCGAGCTTGGGCGCGACCCAACCGATGCCGAACTGGAAACGCTCGCTCAAACCTGGAGCGAACATTGCAGCCACAAGACATTGGCCGGCCGTGTTTCGTACAACGGCCCGGTGGGCGCGGCAGGTGAAACGCAATCGCGCAGTTTCAAAAACATGCTGAAGGAAACGATCTTCGCTGCCACGCAGCAAATTCGCGCAGCCCGCAAAGAAAGTGGCGCCGGCGATTGGTGTGTCAGCGTGTTCGAAGATAACGCCGGCATCGTGCAATTCGATGAAAAGTATAATGTGGTTTTTAAAGTCGAAACCCACAACCATCCCTCGGCGCTGGAACCTTACGGCGGCGCAAATACCGGCATCGGCGGCGTGATTCGCGACCCGATGGGAACCGGTTTGGGCGCGAAGCCCATCGCCAACACCGATGTGTTTTGCTTCGCCCCGCCCGATACGCCGGCCGATTCGCTCCCGCCTGGCGTGCTGCATCCGCGGCGCGTGATGAAAGGCGTCGTCTCCGGCGTGCGCGATTACGGCAACCGAATGGGTATTCCCACGGTGAACGGCGCGATTTATTTCGACCCGCGATATTTAGGCAATCCGCTGGTTTACTGCGGTAACGTTGGTTTGTTGCCGGTTGATAAATCGCGCAAAGAACCAAAGCCCGGCGATTTGATTGTGGCCCTCGGCGGCCGCACCGGGCGCGACGGCATTCACGGCGCAACCTTTAGTTCGGCCGAGCTGACGAGCGAAAGCGAATCGCTCTCCGGCGGCGCGGTGCAGATTGGCAACGCGATTACCGAGAAAATGGTGCTCGATGTGATGCTGCAGGCGCGCGA
>CAZIGP010000549.1:0-3902 GCA_964538425.1 uncultured Pirellulales bacterium
GCCGTGGTTGGCTCGTCGGCAATCAGCAAATCAGGTTCATTCGCAAGCGCCATGGCAATCATCACGCGTTGGCGCTCACCACCGGAGAGCTGATGCGGGTATGCACCGAGGCGTTGTGCTGCGTTTGGCAAGCCTACGAGTCGTAACAGTTCCAGGGTGCGCTCGTGGGCGGCCTGACGTCCCAAGGCTTTGTGGACAAAGAGCACTTCATTAATTTGTTTCTCAATCGTATGCAGCGGATTCAATGACGTCATCGGCTCTTGAAAGATCATGGCGATACGATCGCCGCGCACTTGTCGCAACCGGGCTTCCGGCGCGCCGACGAGTTCTTGCCCGTGGAAGCGAATACTGCCGCTGGGATGGCGTGCCAACGGGTATGGCAACAGCTGAACGATCGACAGGGCGGTGACGGATTTGCCAGATCCGCTCTCACCGACTACGGCAAGCGTTTCGCCTTTATTCAGCGTGAACGAGATGTGCCGCACCGCCTGAACTTCACCGTCTGGCGTGTCGAACGACACTGATAAATCATCAACCTGCAGTAGGGGAGACGTCACAATGTTTTCCGTGGGTCAAAGGCGTCACGTACCGCCTCGCCGATAAAGATAAGGAGACTTAACATCACTGCTAATACCATAAAGCCCGCGATGCCAATCCACGGCGCTTGCAGATTCGTCTTGCCTTGCGCCAAGATCTCACCCAGTGACGGTGAGCCCGGTGGTAATCCAAAGCCAAGAAAATCGAGCGACGTAAGGGTAGTAATCGAGCCGTTGAGAATGAAGGGGAGAAAAGTGAGTGTCGCGACCATCGCGTTTGGTAACACGTGGCGCAGCATGATCACCACGTCGCTGACCCCAAGTGCGCGCGCGGCACGGACATAGTCAAAGTTCCGTGCGCGTAAGAACTCTGCCCGCACAACGCTGACCAATGCCGTCCAACTAAACAACAGCATGAGCCCCAGAAGCCACCAGAACGTCGGCTCCACGACGCTTGAGAGAATAATGAGCAAGTAGAGAATTGGTAATCCTCCCCAGATTTCAATGAAGCGTTGGAATAAGAGATCCGTCCACCCACCAAAATACCCCTGGATACCTCCGGCAATGACGCCAATGACTGAGCTGAGCAACGTGAGCGCCAGGCCAAACAACACAGAAATGCGAAACCCGTAAATGAGTCGCGCAACCAGATCCCGGCCCTGATCGTCAGTGCCAAGCCAGTTTTGCGCCGATGGTGGTGCTGGAGCAGGCACGGGTAACGCGTAGTTAATTGTGTCATAGCGAAACGGGATCAGCGGCCAGATCATCCATCCTTTACTGTTAATCAAGGATGCGACTGCTGGGTCGCGGTAAACAGCCTCCGTCGGGAGTACTCCACCGAATGCCGTCTCCGGATACGCGTGCAATACAGGAACGTAGAACTGACCCTCGTAACGAATGAGCAATGGTCGGTCATTGGCCAGTAGCTCAGCAAATAAACTCCCGGTGAACAACAAGAGGAAAATCCACAGCGACCAGAATCCACGGCGGTTTGCACGAAAATTCGCTAGCCGTCGTTTGGTCAACGGGCTCATGCGTCTGCCGAACACAGTCCCACCGCTTACCACTGCCACGCTGTCATCCCTCCCGACTTGCAAAATCGATCCGCGGATCAACGATCATGTAGGTGAGATCGCTCACCAGGTTCAACAGCAGCCCGATGAGCGTATATATGTACAATGTCCCGAACATAATCGGATAGTCACGGTTGAGTGCGGCGTCGAAGCCGAGCAGCCCCAAGCCATCAAGCGAGAAAATGACCTCGACTAACAGCGCTCCTGTGAACAAAATACCAATGAACGCGGCTGGCAAGCCGGCGATGACGATGAGCATGGCGTTGCGAAAGATGTGGCCATACAACACGCGTCGGTCGGTCAAGCCTTTGGCACGCGCCGTAATCACGTACTGTTTGTTGATTTCGTCGAGAAACGAGTTCTTGGTCAGCATGGTTAACCCAGCAAACCCGCCAATGAGGAGCGAGAGGATCGGGAGGGTGAGATGCCAGAAATAGTCGGCAATCGCTGCTGGCCAGCTCAGCTGATCCCAGTCGTCAGAGACTAAGCCGCGCAAAGGAAACCAGTCGAAAAAGCTGCCGCCAGCGAATAGGACGATCAAAAAGATCGCGAATAAGAATCCCGGAATGGCATAGCCGACAATCACGACAGCACTGGTCCACACGTCGAAGGTGGAACCGTCGCGGACAGCTTTGGCAACGCCTAATGGGATAGAAATCAGGTAGACGAGTAACGTTGTCCACAATCCCAGTGAGATCGACACCGGTAATTTGTCCCACACGAGATCGATCACCGGGCGATCTTGGAAGAAGCTATTGCCGAAGTTGAAGACGGCGTAGTTTTTGATCATCAACCACAAGCGTTCGCTGGCCGGCTTGTCGAAACCGTACTGCTTTTCCAGTTGACGAACGAGTTCAGGGTCAAGACCACGCGCCCCGCGGTATTTGCTCGCCGTGTCCGTCGCCGCGCCGCTGGATGCTCCTGCGGTTTCACCACCAGCCGAACCGCCGATACGGGCAGTCGCGTCGACTGCGTGTCCTCTAATCCGTGCAATCATCAACTCAACTGGCCCGCCGGGAGCCGCCTGCACAATGACAAAGTTGATGATCATAATTCCCAACAACGTTGGGATAATGAACAGCAGTCGACGGAAGATGTATGCGAGCATAGCGTCACCTACGCAGACGTATCTTGCCTCAATTACACCACATACGTTTCACGGCTAAGAATCCAGGTACAAGGAGTGTTCACTACTTCCCCATGACTTCCCCTTTACGTTGCTTGAGGTGCGCCTCTTTGTCTGCATCTATCCACCAGGTGTCAAAGCCAAGCGCGTATGGGGCAGACGTTTGTGGTCGCCCGAATTGATCCCAGTACGCGACCCGAAAATCCTGCAAATGCCAGTGTGGGATCACATAGTGCCCAGATAACAGGATACGGTCGAGTGCCCGCGTGAGAGTGACTAAACTTTCGCGACTGGTCGCAGCAATCAATTGGGCAACAAGCTGATCAACCACCGGGTCTTTGATGCCGGCGAGATTGCGACTGCCCGGAACATCTGCGCGACTTGACCCCCAGAAATCGACCTGCTCGTTCCCAGGCGATAGCGATTGTCCCCAGACGGTCACGGTCATATCGAAATCAAAGTTATCCACACGATTCTGGTACTGCGCGGTATCGACCGTCCGCACCCGAGCAGTGATCCCCAGTCGCTGCAGGTTTTTGACCATCGGTAAGACGATCCGTTCAAAGGTTGCTTCGTTCAAGAGAATCTCAAACTCCAATGGCTCACCAGTGCGCTCGTTCACGATACGCATATCACGAACTACCCAGCCGGCCTCTTGGAGAAGAGCCAATGCGGCAATGAGATTATCGCGGATGTTGCCGAGCCCGTCGGTTTGCGGAGGTTGATACGCCTGGGTGAAGACCTCCTCAGGAATTTGACCACGAAAGGGCGTAAGAACAGCCAGTTCTTCACGACTTGGTAATCCGGATGAGGCAAGCTCCGAGTTGGAGAAGTAACTGTTCGTGCGGGTATAAGCGCCATAAAAGAGATTCTTGTTGGTCCATTCGAAGTCAAATGCCGCGGCGAGCGCCTGCCGTACCCGACGATCCTGGAAGATGGGGCGTCGTGTATTGTAAACGAACCCTTGCATACCGGTTGGGATCTGGTTGCGGATCTGTTCTTTCTTGATCAGACCCTCTGCCACTGCTGGGCTCGCATACGCCGTTGCCCAGTTCTTGGCGACGTTCTCCTGGCGGAAGTCATACTGTCCGGCTTTGAAAGCCTCCAGGGCCACCGTTGTGTCCCGGTAATAGTCGAAACGTAGGCGATCGAAATTGGCCTGACCAA
>CAZIGP010000550.1:0-3902 GCA_964538425.1 uncultured Pirellulales bacterium
TCAAAATCAATGGAGCCAGCGTCCATTAGCTTGAGCGGCAATGAACCGTATCCGCCGTAATTGCCGTCGCCGCTGAATTTCCTAGCCGCAATTCGGTGGCGGCCGCGGTGGCCGCGGCATCGGCTACACTTTGGGCATGACGGCTCTCAAGCATTAACTTTCCACCGTCGATGATTAAACCTGCCATGCCGCAAAATACCGGCAATAAAATTGCCAGTAACACTAGAATCTTTCCAGTGCGTGGCGAATTAGGTGGAAAATGTCTCGCGGAATAATCGATTGATTTCATGGCTGCCCCCTTTCGCCTTTCAAATTTTCTTATCAACTCATCAAGGATTTAGTGTCCAATCGACACGGTCGATACTGCCTGGAAGTCGAAATTGCCAAAACCTAGTAACGACGGAACGATGGCTTGATGTTGATATTGCAGTGTCACTCGCACACGGTCATCAACCTGATTCGTTCCATCGAGCCATTCCACGCGAACGTGGACGTCGGCTGGGTTGATGGTGGCCAGCACATACCGAAATGAATTAGCAATTGTATTAGATGCATCGGCTGTGAATTGCATCGTTGTTGGCCCTAGCGATCCCAGTTGCGTGGCTTCAGCGCCACGAACCATGGCACAACGGGCAGCTCGCCGTGCGCCCTCACTCAAAGCGTTGTAGCGTGTTACTGCCAGTCCCAATTCAAGACCGCCAAAGATAAGAAGCAACGTCACGCTTAAAATTATTGCCCCTTCAACCATCGTTGCCCCCTCTCGATCGGCCGGATTTAAGCAAACAAAGGCACGGAAACGCAGAGAAGGTTTTGAGAAGTAAGGATGCTGTAATCTTATGCCGTCATCATTGTCTCTAATAAATGCATAAGAATATTTATTTGCATTTTTCGTCCTCTCTGCGTCTCTGCGTCTCTGCGGTTCCATAGTAAGATCCTCACCGAAACTGTCGAATCGAAATCTGGCGACGAATGTTTGTTGCGTCAGACAAAAATGGCCAATCGATGATCGTAGAAAAGTTGCCGTTGGCTTGAACGTTCACGCGAGCAAGACTGTTTGAAGTACTGGAAGTGGAGACAGTGACCTCAAGATCCGTTAGCCATCCCGCTTTGATATCGGCTAGCTCATCACTCACGCGCTCTTTTACATTGTCTTCCCAGTTGTCATAGTTGAAACTGGTGAACGACCGAGTAGCACCATGTTCTGCGCCGACGCGCACAGCGTTATCCATTGCAATGGCGATATAAGCAAATCGTCCAAAGTCAACTGCTGCTAATGAAAGCACGATGAGCAACGGCAGCACGATTGCAAGCTCGGTCGCTGCGGCGCCCGATCGAATTTTTTGGATGGAAGACGACATTTATTTGGATTTTTGAACCGAACCCGATTTTGACTGACTAAAACTTTCGTGGATACGAATAGCAGCAGGACCGGCTAACACGACAAATACGGCGGGGAAAATAAACAACAGCGTGGGAATTAAAATTTTTACGGAAGCTTTTTGGGCTTTTTCTTCTCCTTCTGCTTCCCGTTGACTGCGTAGTGTGTCAGCGTGAACGCGTAACGCATCAGCCAATTCCGCACCATGTCTCTGTGCGTCGCGTACCAGCGTGCCAAGTTGACGTAAGCCGTCGAAGCCGGTACGGTCGGAAAGTCGTCGCAACGCGATGTACACGGATGCTCCCAAATTGATGTCTCGTTGAACGATCAAGAATTCATCAGAGAGTATGGGGTGCGCCATCCGTAGCTCATCTCCTACTCGCTGTAACGCGCCTTGCAGGCTTAAGCCCCCTTCAAGGCAAACCGTTGTCAAATCAAGCATGTCGGGCAGCGCGCGGCGAAGCATCGCATGTCGCTGGCGAATTTTTCGCTCCAGCCAAAACGAAGGCAGAATCATACCGATAATCCCAGCGGCACAGCCAAACAGCAGATTCAAGCGATAATCTCCCACCCCACCGGTCGTAACCAACACTCCAATGAGTGGCGGAATGGTCAGCAGCACCAGCTTTACGCCAAAAAATGCAGACAAAGCAGTAGGGCTATAAATTCCTGCTTGCATCAATCGTGACTGATGCTTGCGACGGTCGGCATCGCGATTGGGAGCTAAATGGCTCAAGATGGCCGACCAGCTAAAGATATTTTTGGACGATTCTTCACCGGTGAGCGTCGTTCGCTTCAATGCTCTTCGACGTGGCAAAGGTCGGCCTCTGCTCTCGGTTCGCAACCGTTCATCGACCAGTTCTGTGTAGCGATCGAGGCGACTTATCAACAAATATCCGGCAGAGGCCAAAATGCCACTGATACCAAAGCCAATAAGTATCGTGCTAGAAACCATAAAATCACGTTGACGATTCAAAGGTTGCTCAACATCAGTTTGTCAAACAATGCCATATCTCATGCTTCAATTTGAACAAGGTGTCGAATCCAAACAGCACCAAATAACTCGGATAGCCCGGTAACTGCCAATAACCACGGTCGTTGAAACAGTGCTTCACCGTAATCGGGCGAGAGCACCGATAGAGCTGCTAAAGCCAAAATCGGTAGAAAAATCAACACAATTGCTTGCATTCGAGCTTCGCCAGTTAACGCTTTCATACGTTGCTGCATTTTGATCCGCTTGCGAACGATGCTCGAAAGATTTGCCAATAATTCGATGAGATTTCCCCCGGATCGTTGTTGGACCAACAGGGCCACAACCAAGATCCGTAGTTCGATGACCGATGAACGCCTTGCCAAGTCCTTCAAAGCTATGTCATACGGAATGCCCAGGTTTTGTTGTTCGTAGCAGTACCAAAATTCATCGCACAGCGGCGGCGGAAATTGATCGGCAACAAGTTGAAACGCCGCTGGCACCGTTTGACCTGCACGAACTGCGCGAGCCATTGCGTCAAATGCGTCAGGAAGTTGTAAAGTCATGCGACGAATCCTTATTTTTCGTCGACCCTGAACGTACAGTAGCGGCACGATTAGACCTAAGAAAAAACCTAACAGTGCAATCCACCACTTCCCCATTGCTCCGTAAAGTACAAGTGCAAAAGCTGTGGCCACGCAACCCGAAATTGATAACAACGTGCGATGTTCGATGTGAAAACCACCTTGCTCAAGCAGTTCATCCAATCGGCGGCGCCAGTCGCTATGCTGCTTCGAAGAAACTGCAGCCAACTGCTTAAGATCAAACAGTGCTGCGCTATTATCTTCCGCACCATGGTTGCTCAGCCCCGAGACACGCTCTCGAATGGTTGACCGATAACGGAAAAAGGTGTCATTAAGTAAAATCGCCACCAAGCCTACGACCAGTGCGGTGCAGGCAAACGTAAACGTGGTTATCACCATCGGGCTCATGGCGAACAATTCTCCAAGCCCACGCTTCCATAACGTTCAATTTCCAACGATCCGCGATCGAACAAAGAAGGTGGTAGTTCGATTCCCGCTTTTTGCAAACGAGTTAGACACTGCGGCCGAATACCAGTTGCCTGAAAATACCCTTCCGCTTCCATCATTTCATTGACGCCCGTTTGTTCGAAAGTAAACACGTCGTGCATCGAAATCGATTCACCCTGGAAGCCGGTGATCTCCGCAATTTGCACAATTTTTCGCGCTCCACCGCTTAGCCTTGCTGTCTGGACCACAATGTGAATGGCTGTAGCAATCTGACGATGAATGAACCACATTGGCAACTCCGGCGCTGCCATGCCGACAAGCATCTCTAAACGACTAATAGCATCGCGAGCGTCATTCGCATGAATAGTCGACATACCGCCGTCATGGCCAGTATTCATCGCCTGCAGCATATCGAATGCTTCTTTGCCTCGGCATTCGCCGACAATAATGCGATCGGGACGCATTCGTAGTGAGTTGCGTAACAGGTCGCGAGGCATAATTTCACCTCGCCCTTCTAAATTGG
>CAZIGP010000551.1:0-1322 GCA_964538425.1 uncultured Pirellulales bacterium
ACCGAATGGACAAGCACATCTTTATGATACTTACGGATGGTTAGCATATCTCTTGCCTTATATTGAAGAGAAGGCTCTTGGCGACATCATCCCTCGCGTGCACTGGGCGTACTCCACTACGGTTACACAAGCAGAACGAGATCAAGCCAAAATTGCCAAGGGTACTGCTGTTCCTTCCTTTCACTGTCCAAGTTCGGACATGCTAGGAAGCGTTTTTTACAGCTCTGGTCATGGAGACTTTGGCACCTCCGGCTACGGCGGGATCGGCACTTATAATTTTGATCAAGCCACGACGACGTATAGCGGTAAAGTCGTCTTCGATTTTTACCGAGGTTTCGTCTATCTCTCGAACTGGACGGGGCCGGTGGTTTACAACAAAAACCCCGAATATTTAATCGGGATCTTTCGAGCCGTTCCCACGAAGCCAGAGCCTCCGGGGATCAAGTTTCGGCATGTTTCGGATGGAACGAGCAAAACACTGTTGGTTGGGGAGATCGATTGCACGGACGACGATATTTTCAACGATGCTTGGGCTCGCCCGTGGTGGGTTTCGGGGCCGCTGGCGGATACGTCGTTTGGTATCAATCGCACGAAATCCGGCGCTTACGGAGCAGGGATGATTCGTTCCAAGCATCCAGGAGGGGCCGTATTTGGCATTGCCGATGGTAGTGTTCGGTATCTCAGCGAAACCATTGCTCAAGATACGCTCCGAATTCTTACTGGTATGCGTGAGGGAGAAATAGCCAAAACACTCGACTAGAAATATCGCAGCTTTGTTATCAAGCTTCAAAAAAAGAGATTGCTCATGAATCGATCTTTCCTTGCTACGATGGTAGTTTCAATCTTTCTCCCTTTGCACATCGGCTGTACGTCTAGTACGGCTCACGTGGAAGGAACTGTCGCACTAGACGGCCAACCTGCTCAGGAAGGATATGTGACCTTTCGGTGCATTGATAAAGATAAGCCGGCGTTTAACACTAATTGCACGATTGAAAATGGAAGATATAGCAGCCGAAACACAGGCATACCGCTCCCCATGGGAGATTATGAAGTCCGTGTTGCTGTCATGAAAAAGACGGGGAGACAAGTTCCAGTGCCGGCCCGGCCCGATCATCGAATGCAGGACGAAGTCGTTTTGATCAGCGCAGAAGACTACAATAGTTCCAAGTCGCCACTTAAGTACCATCATCAGGCTGAGAGCACTCTTGATATTGAAGTTCCGGCCAAGAAGTAAACAACAAAGAACTCATAAAAATTAGTTGGTCGTCATTCAAATAACACGAATGGCTGATTTAGCTTAATAACCCACAACCTGTATCGTG
>CAZIGP010000551.1:1332-3895 GCA_964538425.1 uncultured Pirellulales bacterium
ATGTTACTACTCATTTGATTAGCGGCCGGTGGACTTCGGATCCTGGGTTTTCGAACGCCTATCATTCCACTGCGATTATACGTATGCGGACTGATACAGGCTTGGAGGGATTTGGAGAGGCCACTCTAGGCTATTTTGCGCCTGAAGCGGTACCTTCGTTGGTGGATTTTTTTAAAACAATTCTAATTGGTCAAGATCCTTGTAATGTCCAGGCCCTGACCGACGAAATGTATAACGCCTCTGTTTGGTGGGCACGTTCTGGCGCCGGACGTAGTGTCCTTAGTGGAATCGAAATTGGTTTGTGGGACTTATTAGGAAAGATCTTGCGTGTACCGGTCTATCAACTTCTCGGTGGTGCAGTGCGAGAAAAAATTCCTGTCTATGCCTCCGGAGGATCGACATTATGGCCTATTGAAAAGAATGTAGAGAAGTTGAGCTTCTATCTTCAGCAAGGCTATCGCGCCGCCAAGTTTTCGGTGCATCCTTATTTAGAGTCATTAGCACCATCGGATGTTCAGCGGCGGGCGATACCCGTGCCGCTCACCCACGCGGCAGAAGTCGAAAAGATGGCGGAGATGTTTAGTTTGTTACGTAAAGAATTTGGCCTGGATATTGAGCTGGCAATCGATGGACATGAAGGAGGCGTACCTAATCCAATTTCTGTGTCCCAGGCTTTCAATTTTGCAGAGGCATTGTCACCATTTGGGCTGGCGTTCTACGAAGAACCACTCTCTTATACCGATCCTGACGGCTATCAAGAACTTTGCAGGCAATCAAAGATTCCCGTAGCCGGCGGAGAGAGTTTATGTGGTTTGGATCAATTTCATGCTTACGTTGGCAGGCGTGGATTACACATTGTACAACCCGACATTGGATTCTGTGGAGGTATTGGGGAAACGGTTCGCATCGCTCGTTATGGACAGGCTTCCAACGTTCACACAGCGATTCATACGGGTGGAGCGGTTGGTCCAGCATTCGCAGCGGCTTGGCATATTGCTGCTGCCCAATCGTCGGTGCGCTGGTTAGAAATGGTCGTTGCACCTCGCTCGATCCAGCAGAGATTGCTTGTTGATGATTTAACGATTCGCGACGGCACGCTCGGCTTGCCAACTGCCCACGGGTTGGGTATCCGCTTCACCCCTGAAACCTTAGATGAGTTTCCCTTTGTGCCCGGCAGCGGAGAACGAACGTAATGCAAGAACTGCGCGTGGCCTTAATGGCACCTTTGGGAATCGAACCTCACTACCGAACACAGATTCAAGAGGCCTGTCCCAACACGGTGCTTTATTCGCTCGATGAAACCAGAGATATCGAGGATTTCGATGGCCAAGAGATGGATGTCCTTGTTTGCGAGATACCGCCTCGCCACCTGGCCAAGTGGCCCAAGCTGCGATTGATCCAGTTGGTGTCCGCCGGCGTTGATTTTTTGCAAGGGCATCCCATCTGGCAATCCGGCATTTCCATCGCCACGGCACGCGGCGCGCACAGTGTACCAATTGCTGAGCATGTGACCGCAATGCTTTTGATGCTAGTACATCGATTGCCAGAAACCATTCGTTTTAGTGATACCTGGACTTGGCCAGACCGCGATGCATTGGCTGGGGACTATTTGCGAGGAAAAACAGTAGGCATTCTTGGTTACGGAGGTATCGGCGCGGAGTGCGGGCGGCAACTGCACGCGCTTGGAATGCGAGTGCTTGCAATGAATCAACTTGGTCAGCGCCATCAAGCCGATTTACCCAGATGTTGGCCAGGAACAGGAGATTCCAATGGCCAACTTCCGGAAAGATTTTTTTCATCGAATGAACTATCAGCGATGTTGCCGCAATGCGATGCACTGGTTGTTACTGCCGCCAAGGCTAATTCAACCATTGATCTACTTGGTACAGCAGAGTTGGTCCTGCTTCCCAGAGGAGCAAGAATTATAATTGCCTCACGAGGAGGTATTGTGAACGAAGAAGCTTTGGCCGAGGCCTTACGCAGTGGGCAAATCGCTGGTGCCGCGGTGGATGCATTTACGGAAGAACCTCCACCACACGATCATCCGTTGAGAGGCGCACCGAATCTTATCGCGACGCCACACATGTCCGGCGTGTTCTGCGATTTCTGGTCTAAAATATGTAACATTCTTGGAGAAAATCTTTGCAGGCTTTCGCGAAATGAATCGTTAGTCAACTTAACTAACCCTATTTCTAAAAAGGAATCTACTCTGTGAACACAGAAGCTCCATAAAGCACGATTTACTTCAGTGGCTTCTGCATAACCAATAAGAGTCGTTCGTAATTAGGAGTTCCGTTTCGTTTTGTAAGAGCTGAACGCAATGAAGAAGGCCAGGCTAATGCAAGAGAAGGCTAAGCCATTGTATGCTACAGCACATTTTACCCAGAATCTAAGTAGTGTAGGACTACTATCGAATAAGTCGTAGTTCATTCGTAGCCATCGATCTATCGCAATTCCCACCGACCGACTCCCTACCTTGATCTGTGCCAGTCTGAGTGCTCACAGGTTATACACAGCTCATCCAGAAGTATGAATTCTTACCTTTTGACATTGATGATTTTCA
>CAZIGP010000552.1:0-3890 GCA_964538425.1 uncultured Pirellulales bacterium
TGGTAAATCGATTTCTGTTAAAGTTGGAGTAGTACCCCAAGCCCCATGCTGTGGATGAATACGAGGTGTAATATCGAAACCTGCGACGCCAACGTACAAAGAACTAGCCATATGCCAAACTTATGATATTAAATACAAAACTGTTCCAAGAAATTATCGCTACTAAATGCTTGTCTTTAATTAATCCGTAAGCTCGAAATCTTGAGTTATTGGAGAAGAGCCTGTTTGGATCGATAAACTTAAATCACTATTCGTATTGAATTTCTCCGGCAGAAATTGCTTGCCAATTTGTCGGCTCGCCATTTCAGCGACGATGGGTGGTGCATTTGGATTTGGAGCTTTAGGAGGTTCAAACGCCAAAATTTCTACACGAAACTTTCCAACTGGCACGCCGCCTTTTGAATCTGCGGTATATCTTCCGTCGACGATGTACGCGCCGGATGTAGGCGAATCAACTTGTGTATCCGGAAAAAAACGAATTTGGCCTGTCTTGACGGGCTGGCCGTTAAAGGACACTTTTCCTGAAACGATTACTCGCTCACGGCCACTTGACCCGCAACCTAAAATTCCGATTGTCAAAAAAAACCCCAGGGCGATTTCAAGTACACTGTGTCCACAAATACACGCCGAACATGAATTTGCTTTTAACGAAGTCATCGAATCGAGCTTTCAACTAATAGGTATTTGCGCCAATACTTTCACTTTTGGCGCGGGTTGTGAGAGCGGCCAACACCGTTGAAGCAATATTTTCTGACACAAAGTGCACACTCCCGTCGCCAAATGTGAAGTGACAACCACCACGATGCCAGCTTGAAAAACCTGACAAACGCATACCCCAACTAACCCCACCCGAGGTTGCCTGAAAACTACCGCCGGGCAAGGTAAAAGGGCCGTTGATTCCATCACGCGTGTCGGCTTGTGCTCCACCAACCCAAAAAAATCCTGAATAGTTTTCTTTCACATCGCCCGTTACTTCGCCAACCATAAGGGTCTTGCTCGTGCCATCGGTGACATCTTTAAAACGGCAACCGGTGACGCTTCCAAACATTCCATCGGTAAATCGAAACAATTTCGGCCAAAGCCCATCGCAACTCCAATCATTTGAATCGACTACGCAGGCAATATTAGTGCCGCGCATATCTTCACGCGGATCGGTTCCGTTAAAATCACCACCACTGAAGTTAACCAAATTTCCCCCGTTAGGATCCGAAGGGCATAAATATGTTTCAATCCGTAACCCGCCTGCTTTAAAATTGTCGCCAGGGAGACCATCTAATTGCTTAGAAAAATCGAACTTGCTGTAAATATTTTTCTCTTCTAAATAAGGCAATATGTATGCTGACCAGGCAAAGCCGAAATAGTAAGTTTGTTGCGGACCACATTTTGTGCCAAAATCTGGTCCCCATTGAGTTAAGCCTGCAGGAAGAGCTTTTTTTGCATCATGGTAATTATGCAGCGCCAAACCAACCTGCTTGAAGTTATTGGAACAATGGGAACGTCGAGCCGCTTCGCGAGCCGCTTGCACGGCTGGCAATAAAAGTGCAATCAAAATGCCGATAATGGCGATAACAACAAGCAGCTCAACTAATGTGAATCCCTGCATGAGCCTTCGACGGATGTCACGATGTTGCGTCTTAATATTTTGGATTGTATTCACTGCAACTTCTCCGCGTGGACTCAACGAATCAATAAAACTCTTTTACGGTTCTATCTTAAAAGTTGACCATTAGTAGGCATCACTTAAGAAAGAACTAGGATGGAATATGTATGTTTTATTTGATTACACGTTTGAATTTTTTTTGCATCCTACCGTATCGCAAAAATAGCAAGAGCACTCCTGCCAGCGCTCTTGCTGCTTGCGTCCAACCCGAAGCATGCATCTACATCATTTGCAACAATGTGGTCATGCATCGCTTGATAACAACTACTGGTCCCTTGGTTCACAAAACCTAGGGAATTTTTGGTTAATCAAACAGGCAAGCGACGATTCTTCAATCGTTGCACTTTCCTTAATGCGAACACGCCGCATGCACTTACCAACAGCACACATACTGTAGGCTCTGGCACGGGGGCATAAGCACCACTGGTATCGAAGCGGAAATAATCTATCTCGGTTGTTCCTCCCCAATCTCCGCCAAAATCACCGAAATCAACTTTGACTGTTCCACTTGCGTTGCCAACATTGCCAAGCAGAGTTTCGCTCAACAAAATGCCATCGCGCCAGACACTATAAGCTCCACCACCTGGCTCTTGAGCAACACGAAAGATATGAAAGCTATCGGAGTTAGAAGCGGTACTTAACTGCGTTCCTGATGAATTGCTTCCACTATCGTTAAAGCGAACTTGCGATTTGCCGAGAGTCATCCAAGCCGGAGCACTACCTGCCGGGCTTGGGCCGCCAAAAACAGTAATGGCGCGTTCGAACGCACCTTCATCCAATACTCGGGCGCGAATTTCCATTGTGTAGCCCGTAGCAAAACTAAGACCAGCCGCCGTATCGGTATTCACAACTTCAAAAACCCCGCTGGTAGTCATTGTAAAAATACCGCCGCCTACAGAAGTACTAGCCGCTCCTGAAAAAGCCCAGTCTGGCCCCGCGCCACCGCCTTGATTGTCGGCATCGGGCGAAACATCCATTTCGTACTTGAAATTAAAAAGAGACGAATCCTTCGTACTTACAATCGCCGCCTTAGCAGCCACCGCTGGCACCAACATCATTGTTGCAGCCATCGCCTTCACAATCCACGCTCTCTGGAGGGTCATCAGATGAGTCTCCTAAATGATGGCACAGTTGAAATCAATAATTCTTCGCTTCGACAAGAAGCAAAGATGAAACTGAAGAATCAACGTTGTGCCAGAGATGCGTTGCTTCAGTTGCTTACGTCGTTCTACTTAACTTCGAACCTCTACTCGTTTCCTGGAACTAACCACGGGCGATAAGTATTTTGGCTATTGGCTTGCACCTTCGCCATCACTTCAATGCTATAGGATAAGAACGATCCTATAGGAACAAAGAGCTCGTGTCAAGCTTTTTTACGGTATTTATCAAAATATTTGCTAGACTTTTTGAGGGGGCAGATAACTTGAAACACCGCTATCAATCCTATAGAATTGGATAATTCATAAGCTAAAATCGTGTAGTGACATCGATCTAATTCGGAAATAAATCGGAGATTTCAGAATGGCCTCCACGTCTGATATTGCGTACGAAAAAGTGTGTTCGATGATTTACCGGGGTCAGCTTCAACCCGGAGACCGGCTTGTGGAGGCTAACTTGGCGGCGCGACTAGGCATCAGCCACATCCCGGTGAGAGAAAGTTTGGCGCGATTAGAAAACGAAGGATTGATTCGTCGTGTTCCTAATTGGGCGACGTTTGTCGAAGAGTTTTCACCTGTTGACGCACTAGAGATGTACTCTATGCGACTTATGCTTGAGCCCACCGCCGCTCGACTTGCAGCGGTTCATGCCGATTCCTCTCTACCCAAGCAGTTGCAGCGATTGTGCGAAAAAATGACTGTCTACCAAGAAGCAGAGGACGACGCTAACTTGGATGAGATGGATTATCGTTTTCATCTCGCGATTGTCCACGCATCACGCCATAAGCGATTGATTCGGGCTTACGAGAATTGTCACATTCGTGTGCTCTCTTGTCATAGTAAGAACTTAACTCCAGGACTGCTGGCAGCGAATAGCAATGCTCGCTCTCACAAGCACATCATCGATCATATTGCAGCGAAGCGACCTAAGGCAGCCGAACGTGCCGCTTTTGAGCATGTGAATAAAGCAATGCAGCTTGTAGAATCTGCCTTGGGAATTACGCTAGAAGAGCTGAATCCAGAATAGTTTGCATAATTACTTCTGCCTGTTTTTTGTTGCAACAATTTGTGGC
>CAZIGP010000553.1:0-3889 GCA_964538425.1 uncultured Pirellulales bacterium
CAAAATATTGTCAGGCAGGCTGCGGCGATAGGCCGCACGCAGCAGGAGCTTCTTCGATCGCCCTTGCACCAGTTGCTTGGCCGGAAGCTGCTGGGCCCATTCCAATAACCGGTGGTCCAGAAACGGCGAACGCCCCTCGATTCCCTGCGACATCAGGGCGATGTCTATCTTGTAAAGCAGATCGTTCGGCAAATAGATGTGGCGATCAGCCCAGAGAGCCTGGTGCAAAGCGCTGCTGCTCGGGCTGGTGCGCAAAAAGGGTTCATTCTGCAAGTAGCCTGCAAACCCCAATTCACGTTTCAACTGTCCTTCGAACAATTTGTCGCGCAGCGATCGTTGAAAAAGCGCTTTGGATTGAAAATAGGTGCTTAATGGGTTGCGAAGGCTACCATCTTTCAGTCCAGCCGCCGCAGCCCAGCGTTTCAAGAGTTGCTTCAGCGCGATGAATTCGTAATGCCGATAACCGGCAAAGGCTTCGTCGCCTCCGTCTCCCGTCAAAATGACCTTGAAGCGACCGTGCGTGTGGCGTGCGATATAGTAGCAAGCGATGTTCGACGAATCCGCGAAAGGTTCGTCGTAGAACCAGTTGATTTTCTCCAGATCGCTGGATAGTTCCGAACCAAATGCTTCGACGACTTCATGCCGCATACCAAAACGGCGGGCGACATCGCGTGCATAGGGAAGGTCGGTGGCATCGCGGTCGAACGCCACAGTAAACGCATCGATCCCATACCCAAGTTCGGCGCATTCGGCGGCAATCGCGGAAGAGTCGATTCCTCCGCTGAGAAACAGCCCCACCGGCACATCAGAGCGAAGCCGCAATCGGATCGCTTCGCGAAAGAGTTCTCGAAATCGCTGGGTTGGATTATCGTAAGCGGCATCATTGCTGCCGGCGGTTTCTGGCAGCCAATAGCGCCGAACCTCGCAGCGCCCGTTCTTCCAAAGCAGCGAATGCCCCGGCGGCAGTTTGTGGATGTTCTGAAAGATCGTGAGCGGCGCAGGCACATAGCCAAGTGCTAAGTAGGCATCGACTGCGTCGGGGTTCAATTGCCGACGACTGCCTGGCACGGCATGCAAAGCCTTCAATTCCGAGGCAAACGTAAGAACTGGGCCGTCTAGCCAATAGACGAGCGGCTTCTTTCCGACACGGTCGCGAGCTAGGAACAGCGAACGTTCACGCCGATCCCAAATCGCAAAGGCAAACATGCCGACGAGTCGGTCGAGGACTGCAGGCCCCCAAGCCTCATATCCCTTGAGCAATACTTCTGTGTCGCTGGTGCTTTTGAACTCGGCGCCCCGTCCAGCAAGCTCTTCGCGCAACTCACGGTAATTGTAGATTTCACCGTTAAAAGTAATCGTCCATCGGCCATCAGAACTCGTCATTGGCTGATGGCCGTTGGGCGACAAATCCAGAATCGAAAGTCGATGGTGAGCCAGGGCGACTTCCGCCTGATCGTCCAAAAAAATACCGAAATCGTCAGGCCCTCGATGTGCAAGCTGCTGCGCCATCGCGCAAATGTGTGCGCGACCTTCCTCTCCAGAACACCCGGCCATGCCCATGATCCCGCACATCCTGCGCTCCTTATAGCTATTCCTGCTTTGGCAGCACGTAGAATTCATCTCGTGTGCTTTTCTGGTCTGGGGCGATAAGCACCGTAGTAATTGTTCCTTGAACGAAATATTTCAACCGCGGCAAGCGCGACAGGACCGACAAACAAGACAATGCCTGAAAGTTCGAGTTCGCTGGCCATGACCAGATTAATGATTCATGTGAGTAAGCGAAGTGTCCGATGGATTCGCCGATTGGCTATCGTTAAGCGAAAAGTGCGGCCTCAAGACCGGGCTTTCTTTAGGACGAGCCGTTCGTGAACCGATCACCCGCGCGGGAACTCCCACAGCAATCGCTGCGGGGGGAATGTCACGAGTCACGACAGCCCCTGCCCCCACCACGGCTCCTTTGCCGATCGTCACGCCGTCGAGCACAGTCACACGGGCTCCCAACCAAACATCGTCTTCGATACGGATGCCTCGGCACGTCAATCCTTGTTGTTGAATTGGAACGTCGAAGCGATCAAAAATGTGATTCGAAGGAATCAATACGCACGACGTGGCGATCAAAACGTCGTTGCCGATTTCCAGGCCGCCATGCCCATACAGCACGCAGTAGGGATTGATTCCGACGTTCCGGCCAACGCTAATCCAGCCCCCATAGGGATGCAGCAACGCGCCCTTCAAGATGAACGTTTTATCGCCGATGGAGATCCGTTCCGATTTCCGCGCAATCAATTCAGCGCCCGCGGCGACGTGAACGCCGCAGCCAAGGCGCACATCTCCTCGCACGGTTGCGGTTCGATGGATATATCGCCAGTCAAAACGTCGGTAGATTCTAGCAAGCGAGTTCAAGGGGAACCTCCACGACCGGAGTTTCAATCGCTCGATATACCACGAACCATGCCAGTGCTGCTTGGAAGGATACTCCCAGCGCATATCCCCAAACGAGCGCGTATCGACCCCAGATCGGAAAAAACAAGCTCATAAACAGGATTTGCAGGAGATATCCCGCACAGTAGATCGCCGCCGGACGATGCGAACGGCTGACAGCGATGAGCGGCATCAGCACCACCCAGAGGACGACGCTGCCCGGCAGCGACCATACTACGCAACTGAGCAAATCGGCTGTCGCCCGGGCCGCATGCGCATCAAATTGCCCACCCCCGAACAACAAACGTACCAGCGGCTCAGCAAACAAATTGACGACCGCCGCGGTTGCAAAGCCAATTGTCAAGCATCCCAGAACGGTGCGATCCAGCAGGGCTCGAGCTTGCTTCGTGTTGCCTGTGGCAAAAAAGCCGGCGAACCTTGGCCCAGTCACGAGCGAAAGCGGCTTTCCGATCAGTAATCCAAAGGGTGAGAGCAAACTCAGAGCATACGTGATCGCCGCATTGGTGCCGACCGTGTCCAACGATGCTAAACGGCGCAGATAGACCACTGCTAGCTGTGCCAAGCACGCCGCCAGAAAGAATCCTGCAGCTTGGCGGGCCATGTTCTGGAAATCGCGGTCGCGAAAGTCGAACGAAAATCTTATGCGTAGCAGTGTGCCATGGTGCAGGAAATACCATTGCATAAGCAGGCCTGCGAGACTGCTGGTCGTTAACGCAATTGCGATTTGAGGAAGCGTGTCGCCGACCACACCGACCAACAGGCCCGTGAGCACAATCAATCGAGCAACCAGTGGCCCCAATTCGTTGCTGACAGGCACGCCGTATGCCGTCGAAACAGCGCTAAATAATGTGCACAGGCTAAAGCTAAAAACGATCGGCAGAAGCCATAACATTAACTGTTGAAATTCGGCTCGCAATTCCGGCTCGATGCCCGGGGCGAAGATTTTGCCCAGCGGCTCGACCAAAACAGCAAACGGTGCTGCGAGCAGAGTCGTTCCCAAAATCACGCACGTTACTGTCGTAGAGAAAAGGGGTTGCAGTCGATGTGGCCGCGAGGCCAACAACTTTGAGAAATGCGACGTAACAACAGCATGGGCGAAGGCAAATCCTCCGACGTTCAAGATAATGAATGGAATGGCGTAAGCGATGTCAAACACATCCTTCTCGGCCGACGTTCCAAACCGACTCGCTAACATTTTCGCAAACAAGTAACCTACTAACGCATTCAGCGCAATCTGCGAGGTCAGCAATCCATGCTTCAAAGCGAAGTGATTTCTTTGGCTCATGCTGCGCCTCGGCGAACGAACTGCTTTTCAAATGGCTGATTTTCCACGAACAAAATATTATGGGTTTCCAAACCGGACTGTGCTGCAGTAGGTAAACTGTCGGTGGTTTGTATTGAAGCCATTTGTCCGCTGACGGCGGCTCGATAGATTTCGATCATTCGG
>CAZIGP010000554.1:0-3888 GCA_964538425.1 uncultured Pirellulales bacterium
GCCAAAGGCAGGAGAAAATCGATCAAGCCAAAGCTCGCTTGCTCATGGCTGAAGAAGCGGTCAATCGCATTGATGATCAACTCGGCAAGCACACGATCCGGGCACCCTTTAACGGTTATGTTGTACAAGAACATACTGAAATCGGTGCTTGGGTCGCCAAGGCTGGCTTGGTTGCCAAAATCGTCGAATTGGCGGAGGTTGAAATCGAATGCAACGTACTCGAAGACCACATCCCCTATCTCGCTGAGGGCATGCAAGTACCCGTGGAAATCCATGCTTTGAAAGAAACGTTTCCCGGCCAAATTTATCGCATTGTCCCTCAGGCCGATTTACGCTCGCGAAATTTTCCTGTGAAGATTCGGGTAAAAAATAGGATCGACGGTAACCACGTGCCGCTAATCAAAGCCGGCATGTTTGCCCGCGTAATGTTGCCTGTGGGAGGACAGCGGCAAGAAGCACTTCTCGTTCCCAAAGATTCACTGGTACTCGGTGGACAAGCTGGACGAATCGTTTGGATTGTTGACGGCAACGAGCAGGGGGGCAAGGTTAGGCCTGTTCCCGTGCAGGAAGGCACATCGTTCGATACCTGGACACAAGCCAAAGGTCAGTTAAATGAAGGGGAATTGGTTGTCACTGAAGGCAACGAGCGTCTTCAACCCGGCCAACCTGTACAAATTGTTCGCAAGCTTGCTCCACCACCAGACGGTCGCGGATGATGATCAAACACGATATTTAAGGACAGGTATAGAGAGTAGGTGGGAATCGATGTCTTACTCGGTGTTCCTTTCTCCCTTTCTCTCTTTTTAATTCACAATTCTCGCATTACTCCGAACTTTTACTAACTCGCATAATCAACATGGGTTGGATCGAAGGTATAGTACGATCTCCGGTTAAGGTTGCTGTCGGCGTCATCTTAGTGACGATGTTTGGCATTATCGCCATCTATCGGATGCCGATCCAACTCATTCCTGAGGTCCAGACCCCGTCGCTCAGCATCGACACCACGTGGCCTGGCGCTAGCCCGCAAGAAATCGAGCGCGAAATCGTCCAAGAGCAGGAAGAGCAGTTACAAACGGTCGAGGGGGTCACGAAAATGACCTCCGAGAGCATGCACTCGGCGAGCAAAATTACGCTCGAGTTTCCCGTCGGCACCGATTTAAACGCGATGCTCACCAAGGTCATCACGCGACTCAACCAAGTCCGCGAACTGCCTCCTGATGCCGATGAACCTGTCATTACAACCTCCAGTGCCTCCGATAGCCCAATCGCTTGGTTTATCCTCGGCGAGCGTGTCCCCGACGACGCTACTCTCGCAAAGTTTCAAGCTGAGCATCCACAATTGGCCAGTGAAATCGGCCGCGTCCGCAGCGCCAGCAATCTTGGTCTGGCAATGTATCGACTCAAAGAGCTAGCTGCCAAGCACCCGGAAGTAAAACAAATCCTCCCTCCACCGACCGACGTCTCAACGCTTCGCCGTTTCTGTGAAGACGTCATCGAAGCTCGCTTCGAACGTGCAGGCGGTGTCTCGCAGGCGAATGTTATGGGAGGCCGCGAAGACGAGTTGCAAGTCGTCATCGATCCACAGCAGCTTGCCGCTCGCCAAATTACGATCGCCGATCTCCGCCGTGCTCTGATGGCCGAAAACAAGGACACTTCGGGCGGTGACTTTTGGGAAGGTAAACGTCGCTGGGTGGTGCGAACACTCGGTCAGTTTCGCTCCGCGGAACAAGTTCGTAATGTCATCATTGCCAATCGCGACGGAAAACCCGTCTACGTCCGCGACGTTGCCATCGTCCGCCTCGGCTACAAAAAACCCGACGGCATGGTCCGCCGTTACGGCAACGAAGTCATTGCCCTAAATGCATTGCGTGAAACCGGTACGAACGTTCTTGAGGTGATGGAGAACTTGCGAGAAGCGGTGCGTGAGCTTAACGATGGCATCCTCAAACAACGCAATTTGCAGCTTGTTCAAGTCTACGATGAAACAGAGTACATCCACTCGTCGATTGATTTGGTTTGGGAGAATATTTCCGAAGGCGCTGTGCTTACCTTCATTGTCTTGCTACTGTTTCTTCGCAGCTTTCGCTCGGCACTGGTGGTCTTCGTTTCAATTGCCATTAGCGTCGTCGGCATGTTTTTAATGATGCTGATTTTGGGGCGCACTCTGAACGTTCCGAGCTTGGCCGGCATCGCCTTTGCCGTTGGCATGCTGGTTGACAACTTTATCGTCGTACTGGAAAACGCCTATCGCCACCGCCACATGGGCAAAAGCCCGTTCAAAGCTGCTGTTTATGGCATTAACGACGTGTGGAGTGCAGTCCTCACTTCGACATTGGCCAACCTTGCAGTTTTTATCCCGGTGCTCTTCGTTCAAGATGAAGCCGGCCAGTTGTTCCGCGATATTGCGCTGGCAACAGCCTCCGCTCTGGCCTTATCGCTGCTTGTGTCCTTATTCGTCGTGCCGACGATGGCGGCTCGCGTTCTCGGCGGCGGTGTCAACGATCCCACTGAAAATCCACAAGAAATCCCCGATGAAGATCGACGCGTCGAAGCCAAGCGATTCCATGGCGTTCGCGTCGCACTGCGACACTTTTTTAGCATCATCCTTGCACCAATCGACGCTTTCGGCCGCGCTTTCGTCGCCACAGTAACCGCCATCAATCACTGGCTCCAGCATGGTGTGCTCCGCCGAATTGCACTCGCTCTTGGCATGGTCGGCGCTGCTATTTTCCTCAGCATTGCCATGCTTCCCAAGGTCGAGTACCTGCCAACTGGCAATCGCAATCTCGCGATCGGCATTTTATTGCCGCCGCCGGGTTACAACGTCGATCAAATGCAACAAATGGGAGCTATCATCGAGCAACGGCTCAAACCGTATTGGGATGTCGATGCTGGCAGTGTGCCGGAAGGAGACAAAGAGGCGACCGCGATCGGCGACTTTTTCTACGTGGCACGCGGCCGTCAATTATTCATGGGATTGCGAGCCCAAGATCCACTCAAAGCCGCGGCGTTAGTTCCCATGATCCGCAAAGTCGCCTCCGATTTGCCTGGAACATTCGTCCTCGCAAATCAAATGAGCCTTTTCGAGCGCGGCCTCGCTGCTGGCCGCTCAATCGACGTTGACATCACCGGACCCGATATCGATAAGCTCGTATCCTTGGGCATGCAAGTCTTCGGCTCGACGATGCAGCTCATTCCCGGCGCCCAGCCCTTCCCTAAACCCAGCCTTGACCTGTCGGCGCCAGAAGTTCATATCAAGCCGAAGCTAAATCAAGCTTCCGACATGCAAATCACAGCCGTCGATCTCGGTTACGCGGTCGATGCTTTGGTAGATGGTGCTTACGCAAGCGACTACTACTTCGCCGGTGACAAAATCGATCTCTCAATTGTCGGTGACGAAAAATACGCTAATCATACGCACGATTTAGCATCGCTACCCATCGCACTTCCCGGCGGCGGACTGAACCGACTCGACGCGGTCGCCAGCATCGATCTCTCGGGCGGCCCTGAACAAATCAACCGCCGCGAACGTCAGCGGGCGATTACCATTCAAGTTAGCCCGCCGGAAAACGTGCCACTTGAAGAAGCAATGGAAATTGTCCAGACGAAAATCATTGATCCGATGCGTGGCAATGGCCAACTGGACGACCTGCACAACATCACTATGTCGGGCACTGCCGACAAACTGCGGCTCGCCTGGCAAGCAATGCGCTGGAACCTACTACTCGCAATGATTATTACGTACTTGGTGATGGCCGCCCTTTTCGAATCATGGCTATTTCCATTCGTCATCATGCTCAGCGTCCCTTTGGGCGCAGTCGGCGGCTTTGCCGGCTTGCAACTCCTCAACGCATGGGGAATTCATCAATCACTCGACGTATTAACAAT
>CAZIGP010000555.1:0-3884 GCA_964538425.1 uncultured Pirellulales bacterium
ACTACTGACGATGTCGTACGCTTCCCGCTTCGCATAACCAGCATGCTTATTGGTCCACCACGCGAGATCGTTTAAGTTGTGATCAACAAGATCGCCGCGAAGCGTCGTCGATACTGAGCTAGAAACTTGGATATGCTCGTCCATCCAGCGCTGTTCGATGTAACCATCTCCAGTTCGCCAGAGCCGCAGCATTAGTGCGGGATAAAAAAAGCCATGTAAGATGGGCCTGCCTAAAAAAACCATCTTGCGACGAAAGTACACACTGTTCACTGCACCCGGCTTCGTGATAAATGCCCGAATGGAATCCTGAAGCTCAGGCTCAAGATACTCATCGGCGTCAATCCGCATAGTCCAAGTCGTGTTGATTTCCGTATTTTCTAGTCCCCACTGAAATTGGGTCGCGTAGTTCTTCCAGGCATGCTGAAACACATCAGCACCTAGCGAACGAGCAAGAGAAACCGTATCGTCGGTCGAGAAGCTGTCGACAACGACAACACGCGTGGCGACGTTAGCCAAACTCTGCACGCACCGAGCGATATGCTTAGCTTCATTGAAAGTCAGGATGACAGCAGTCAGGCTCATTTCAGATTTCGCTCAAATCGAGGTCTGTCCTTGACCTTGCTTGCCGGGTTACCTCGATGCACTTCCCAGTCAGGAATGTCGTCAAAAGCAGCCGCGCGAGCTGCGAGAACGGCTCCATCGCCTACGGTAACACCCGGTCCAACAAACGCCTCAGCACAAATCCAAGCATTCGACCCGATGCTGATGGGTCGAGTTTGAAGCTGGAAGACCGAGTTACGGATGTCGTGCGTTCCGGTACACAAGTGAGCGCGTTGCGACACAACTGTAAATGCGCCGATGGTGATTGGTGCCATGCAGTAACACTGGACCCTTGGCCCAAGACTGGAGTATGCCTTCATTACCAAATTGGCTGGATACCAGACACTAGCCGAACCATAAACCTGAACGGTAGGATGTAGCTTCGCGCCAAACATACGCAGCAGCAGAATACGCCAACGACGCAACTGAGGAGGTGTCCATACCGCAAACATCGTCCAAGTCATCACCCAGAATGCACGCACCACGCGATGCCGCAACGAAAATGATGGTGCGCCTTTGAAAGGGTCGTTGTCAGCGCTTGCAGCGAGTGGCGAAATCATGACGTTCGATTTCTTTTCTTGGTGGCGACGGCACGCAACAAGGCTGCTGTGAGATCTCGACTTGCAGCTTCGACCGTAAAGTTCGCTTCATATACGGCACGAGCCGCGCTACCCATGGCGGTACGAGCAATAGGCGTCATCGCTTCCCAGTCAGACAGAACCCGCGTGGCGCCTTCTACCGTATCGGGTGCAATGAGACCTGCTCCACCGGATTCGATTTCCCGCCAAATATTGATCTGGTCAGAAATTAGTACCGGCTTCCCATACGCTAACGCTTCAGCAACCGCGATACCAAAGTTCTCCTGATGTGAAGTCAGTACAAAAGCTTCGGCACCACGAAAGGCGCCGGCTTTGGCAGCACCCTTTAACATCCCAGGCCAGTGAACTCTGTTGCCGATTCCGAGAGATATCGCCTGAGCTCTCAGACGCTTGATCAGATCACCATGCGCAGGGCCCGCCATGACCAACTGCAGATCAGGGCGATGGACGGCCTTGGCAAATCCTTCCAGAAGAAGATCGCAGCCCTTCTTCTCGTGAATGCGGCTTAGGAATAGCAGGTACGGACGCCCAGTAAGATTCGGAACGAGTGCTCGAAAAGCGGCATCGTCGTTTGCTGCGGGTGCCTGTACGTCGCTTGCAGCGTAAGCAACTACTCTTGGCCTATAGCGGTAGCCCCAGAACACTCCTTCTGCCAGGCGCTGTTCCTCTGCGCTCGTGAACAGTACCTCAGCAGCGTCACTCAGTGCTCGGCCTTGGACCAGCCAGAACAGTTGCTTGGCGTAGTGCTTTAGCGGATGGGCCTTGCGAAACCATGGATCCATCATCCCGTGAGTAAAAAGCACATGGGGTATCTGAGCCCGCCTACATCCTTGCCAGCCGCCAACCGAAGCATGGTTCCAAAGTCCATGTATGACGGCGACATCGAAGCGATGGCCATTTTCTACGATCCAACGCGCAAGTTTGGGTGTGTAACCATAACGACGAGGTGCGGGGCCCAAGCCATGAACCAAGCCTGGGAACTCAGGGATGCACACGGCGTCGGGGGCATCCAGCGTTACCACTTCAATGTGCTGGCCGAGCGTGGAACGGAAACGAACGGACTGACTTAGTCCCTCGACCGGTCCTCCGCTAGTGCGGTCAACTGAGGCGATGATATGCAGGACGTTCATTCGGTTAAATCACAAGACATATCCGCGTCTGCGTGCAAAGTACTTCGACTCTGGATTCAGTGGGCGTACTAACGTCGCAGGATTACCGGCATAAAGACCAAGTTCAAGTTTGGCATTCTTTTTTCCTAAGACGGATCCTGCGCCCAAAACGGAACGTGACGATAGCCGGGCCCCTTTCAGGAGGATACACCCAGTTCCTACAAAGCAATATTCGCCGATCTCAACGGGCTCTGAACGTTTTTGGCGTGGCTGGATATCGATGCCATTAGTGAGAACTCGGCATCGCAAGCCGGCTGCATTCAGCGTTCGGCGGACCGTGGCCGAGTTGATACACTTAACTCGGTGCCAATCAGTAGTCGCTGAGGGCTCTTCGAGCCAATGAGTTGAAAGCTCTTTAGCTCCGTCAGCTAAGTTGCCATTGTCTCCTTTCTGACCTGCGGCCCACTCTAAGACTCTATTTCTGGATTGTTTGTCGACCTCGAGAGCGTTCCGTCGCCAATCAAAGCTTGCGTTGCCGGTTCTCACGACGTGCCGACGAAAAAGCTACGGCTTGACGATGCCGACGTTTCTATAGAGGCACTCAATTCGAAGTCGACGCAACACAATTGCCGCAAACGACGGATATATAGCGGCGACCATGGCGATGAATCTCGGGTTTTAAGTGGCACTGAGCTATTCACTTAACCCCTCGTTTGTACATTCGGCCACGAAAAAGACGCTCGAATGCTGCCCTCGGGCGCGTGAAGTGCTTTGCCAAACGCCAGAAAAGTCCTTTGAGGCGGTCGGACAATCCTGCCGGTTCACGCCCCATGAGCCGCACAAATCTCCGCTTTGACCAGAGCTTCATGGCTGAATCCAGCCTTCCAGAGTTGGTAATGCTTACTTCATGCAGGCGATAGTTGCTTAGCAGTGCATTTATCAGGTCAAATCGTGCTCCGGAAAGATATAAATCCAACAGGAGCTCGCCGTCCCAGCTGCAGCGATTGTCAATATTGAATCCGCCAGATCTCCGATAAGCATTGCGGCGGATGAACGTCGATGGCTGTATCTGTACAGATGCGCCGTAAGCGACCGGGAGACGCGCGTAGGGCTCGGACCAGATCTTCCTAAGTCTGTTGCCCTGGCCATCGATCGCCCAACCGTGGCCGTAGAGGACGTCGGTATCCTGATGAGCCTCGAACCAGTCATGTACCTTTTTGAGTGCGCCCGGTTCAAGTGTGTCGTCGGAATTGAGGTAACAGAAAACATCTCCTGTTGCGAGGGAGAACCCACGATTCAGCCCATCAGCCGGACCCTTGTCTGGTTCAAATACGCAGTGATCGATTGCTTTCCCAAAGCTTGAAATGATTTCACGACTGCCATCGCTTGAGCCAGGATCGACAACTATATATTCGACTTCGATGCCGTCTTGGCGTTGCGCAAGTACGCTTCGGATCGTTTCGGGCAGAAAACGAACCTGATTGAACGAAATGGTGACAACGGAGAATTTCATTACACTTTTCTCGCGGATAGATTCTTTTCGAGCGAAGAAGTTGGGAGACCTTCGTGCTTGATC
>CAZIGP010000556.1:0-1497 GCA_964538425.1 uncultured Pirellulales bacterium
GAGGGCAATACCGCCGGTTCGGTTCCTTTTTCGTCATAGGTAGGCGTGAAATCGACGGTGTCGAGTTTAAAGTCGTCGATCATGAGCGCTGCAAATGGCGACATGCGAGCTTCGGTATAACGCATGGCCGCCGGAGGCAATCCTGCAACGGAGCCAAAATTGCCTTGCTTATCAATCAGGCAATATCGCGTGTTCCATTCCTGCGCCAGACGCACCAGCGTGGGATAGATTGCCATATCGCCGTGAGGATGGTAGCGCTTCATCGTCTCGCCGACGATACCGGCACACTTGGAAGTGGCTGCTCCGGGCGTCAGGCCTAAATCATTCATGGCCACTAAAATTCGGCGCTGAGATGGTTTCAAACCATCGCGCACATCGGGCAAAGCGCGGCTAACGATTACGCTCATTGCATAAGTCAGATAGCTTTCTTTAAGCTCTTGCTCGATGGCCAATTCAATGACATTCCCTAGTGGCGCATCATCGCCACCTGCAGCAGCGCCTGCGGCATCGGGTGGAAGATCATCCGGTCCGTTCGGTTCGTTGGCGTCGGTAGACAACGCTCAAATCCTTTCTATAGCGGTCGGCGAGAGTGCAAATGGGGGCCAAAAGCCGCCGAACAATCCTGCCGTGGAAATTCGTGTAATTGAAACCCTGAAATATACCTTGTTTTTAGGCAGTTCACAATGAGTAAGCCGTGTAATTTGCACGCCATAACCTCTTGTATTTGAACAACTTGCATTGGGGGATTTCTGGCAGATGCAAGTGCGACGGAGAACAACGTTGTGTGACAGAATTTTGCTCATCCTTGAGACTTGCGAGGGTGCGAAACTCTGCTCGAACTTCGTTGGTAATAAATGCTGTCAGGCGGGCAATCGGACGTCAGTATGATTGACGCGGGTTGCTTGGAATTGACGATAGAATAAGGTTTGTGTCGCTAGCTCGATCCCTTCATGGAAAAATGAATCTATGCTTTTAGCCCGTCGAAGTTGGCGATTTGCATTGCTGCTTGTGTGCGCTGCTGTAATTCTGTCGGTGGTTGAGATATTTGCCGGCGAAAGTTCGAATTCCGCTTTGCTAGCTGATGCTAAATCAAAACCCAGCATTGACGATAAGGTTGCACCAATGACGTTCAAGGATACGCGGTTTTTGCCACGTTCGCTGAATGATTTTGTTCAAAAGCAAGACCAGGTGGAGAAGCGGGCGTTTGTGCTCGTGTTTACGAATACCACTTGCCCACTGGTTCAGAAATACTTGCCGCGACTCAATGAGCTTGATAAACAATATCGAGATAAGGGCGTGCAGTTCGTTGCTGTGAATGTAGGAGCCGACGATTCGATTTTGGATATCGCCACGCAGATGGTGAAGTTCGACGCCGAGTTTCCATTTGTCAAAGATACGAATGGCAACTGCGTGCAGGCTTGCGGTGTGGAGCGAACGCCGGAGTGCGTGCTCATCGATGCTGACCATCGGCTGCGTTATCGTGGGCGAATCGACAAT
>CAZIGP010000556.1:1507-3875 GCA_964538425.1 uncultured Pirellulales bacterium
TTAGCGGTACCGCACCATCTGCCACGAAGAGCGAACTACAAGATGCGATCGACGCTTTGTTAGCGGGGCGTGAGATAGCTGTGACTGAAACGGCTGTGGACGGTTGCCGCATCACTGCGTCTACAGAAGTTAAACCGTCAGGTAAATTTAATTATGCCGATCATATTTCGACGATCATTCAAAAAAACTGTCAAGAATGCCACCAACCCGGCACGGCCGCGCCCTTTTCACTAATGACTTATGACGACATCGCCAAGAACGCGGAAATGATCGTCGAAACAGTTTCCGAAGGCCGCATGCCGCCTTGGTACGCTAGCCCGGAATTCGGCAAATTCACCAACGATCGCACCATGCCAAAGGTCGATCGTGAAGTGCTCATCGATTGGGTGCGATCGGGCATGCAGAAAGGAAATCTGGAAAAATTAGCGGAGACGAATACAAAAAAAGTTGAAATGCCTGCCGCAATCCAAGGTCAAAGCGAAGATCGCTGGTCAGCGCGCACGTGGCAAATGGGCGAACCCGATGTGATTATCGATGTGCCCGGGACGTTTGAAGTCCCGGCTGAGGGGTATGTCGATTACAGATACGCTGTTTTGCCGCAGATATTTTTTAGCGACACCTGGAATCAAGGGGCCGAAATCCTGCCAGACAATCCGCGTGTCGTGCATCATGCTAACCTGGGCTTTGCAACGCTGGGTGGCAATATGAAAAACGCCAAACTTATCACAGGTTACGTTCCCGGCGGCGGACCTATGCAGCTGGACAATAGCGTTGCGGCAAAAATTCCTGCTGGTTCAATCGTCGGTTTGCAAATCCACTTAACCACGACAGGCCAAAAGGAAACCGTGCGACTGCGAGTTGGTTTCAAATACCCTCGTGAAAAAATTCAGCAACAATTGCATCATTTGGACATTCACGACAAGCGATTCGCCATCAAGCCTTTTGCGCCGGCTCATGTGGTTAAAGCAGAGCGCACTGTCGATCAAGATGTAACGCTTTACGGTTTTTTTGCCCACATGCACAACCGTGGCCGAGACATGACTTGGTATGCCCATCCGCCAAAAGGTGAAAGGCAAACCCTTCTGATGATTCCAAACTACAGTTTCGATTGGCAGCTGCCTTACTATGCACCGAAAGGGGAAGTAAAGCTGTCAGCCGGAACGAGATTCGAAGCAATCGCCCACTTCGACAACACAACGTTCAACCCGTACAACCCAGACCCTGGTAAAACCGTAAAATTCGGCCAACAAACATTTGAGGAAATGATGTATGGCTACGTATTCTACACCAAAGATAACGAGCGGCTGAATTTAGACATTGATCCTAAAAACGGACTTGCCGTGGAAAAGTAGTCTTTATAACAGGCCGCGGATGCAATACGGATACTTACTTTGCCGACGTTCGCGATTGCGATCGATCTAAAAACTTCGGCCGTGCAATTGGAGGATGCCCAGCGGTGTTGCTGCGCTTCACATTGAAGAACTCGGCAATTCTATCGACAACAAGTTGTTGTTCGTCGCCGGTTAATTCTGGGAAAATTGGCATCGCCAAAGTTTGCCGGGCAGCTAATTCTGTTTCCGGCAAGGCACCGAGTTGATATCCCAGCGAGCGGAAGCATTGCTGCTCGTGCAACGGAACCGGATAGTAAATTTCGGTGCCAATACGGTGAGCAGCCAAGTGCTTGCGCAGCTCGTCTCGTCGGCCGTCGGGAACGCGAACGGTGTACTGATTCCATACGTGTTTCGCAGCACGAATCGTTTGCGGAAGGCCCAGCACTTTATCGAGGCCGTATTCTGTAAACAACGTATCGTAACGCTGCGCATTCGATTGCCGCAGCCGCGACCATTGATCGAGATATGGCAATTTGACGTTCAAAATCGCTGCCTGAATTGAATCTAGCCTGCTGTTGATGCCAACCACTTGATGATAATAACGCGGCTCCATGCCATGAGCACGAAGCAATCGTAGCTTAGCAGCCAAGTCGTCGCGATCGGTCGTTAAAAGACCGCCATCTCCCATGCCGCCAAGATTTTTTGTCGGGTAAAAACTAAAACATCCGATGTCGCCGAGCGTACCAGCGCCTCGGCCAGCGTAGGCCGCACCGATCGACTGGCAAGCGTCTTCAATAATTGAAATTCCGTGTTTCGCTGTTACGCGGCCAATTTCGTCCATTGCAGCACACTGCCCAAAGAGATGCACCGGAATGATCGCTTTAGTGCGTGGCGTAATTAGTGACTCAATCTTTGTGGGATCGATGTTGTAAGTGGCCGATTCAATATCAACAAACACCGGCTCCGCGCCGAGTCGTGTGATAGCGCTGGCTGTGGCAAAAAACGTATAACTAGGGCACAGCACTTCATCGCCCGGA
>CAZIGP010000557.1:0-2550 GCA_964538425.1 uncultured Pirellulales bacterium
TCGTGAACATCGCAGCCATGCGTTTCTAGCACGACTTTTATTTTGCCGTTACTTCTTGCAGTTTATACAACGCATACGAGGCGTTTTCGTAAACCGGTGTTAGTGGCAGTTTTGGTAGTTCAGGCCTCAATTCGACAATGGCGTATTGAGCTCCGTATTTCGCGGCCATATTTTGCAAGTGTTCAACGCCTGCTTGCGAAAGCGATTCGTACCATTTTTCTTTGGGATCTGTGCTGCCTGTGCTGAAAATTTCTTGCAATCGCTGCGACCATTCCACAATTTTTTTACCATCTTGGGGCATATCTTTCCAATTTGCTGCTTCGCTGCGACCTGAATTTGCAGTTTCATGTCTGCGCGTATGCCATTTAAAAGTGTAGGAAGTGCGGGGTGTAATAAAGACTGATCCCGGCGGAGTATTTTCTGCCACCCAATCGCAAACTTTTCGCCAATCTTCATAGACCACGTTTCTATCGGAACGCGGAATGGTGGCTTCTGGCCGTGATGATAACCATGGTACATGGCGTGTGTGTGACGCTAAATCGATGGTTGAAAGTATCAATAACCCGGCGAGCCACCAGCGCGCTGCAATTTTTCGCGTGGTTTGAAGCGAGACCAAATACTGTAAGCCAACCAGTGAAATACCTAAAGGCACCATGCAATCGGAAAGCCGAAACCAATAGAATCGCAGCAATAAAGAGGCAAAATCTGGTGAGAATCGCGACCAACACGCCAACATAAATCCGACAATCGCAAGTAAGATTGCTCCGCCAATGAACCAACGAAAACGCCGATCACCCGGTGTTGTGGAAGCTGCACTGCTTAATAAAAGAAATAAAACTACCGAGAGGATGTGCCGTTGTAGATAACCTTCACGGAATTGATATGGCTGCAAATGATGTGGTAATCGTTCAAATACTTGAATTTTGGCTGCAGCAGTCGCGGTGGCGAAATCGATGCCTTGGTTCAATTGAATGCCAAACCATAAGCCTGGTGTGGCTAACAGCAGTCCAACTGCCATGCTAGGTAGCATCGATAGTAATGAAGGGCGCTGCTTCGGTGTGGCAATCCATGCGACTGCCAAACAAACCATTGCCCAGACACCGACTACAGCATGAAGTGAAACCGCCGGCCCGAGTAAAATCCAAGCAAGATTCCATTTGCCACGCACCAATGCATGGAGTGCCCAAAATACAAATGCGTACGCAAAGCCTTTCCCTTCAACACCGCCAATGATCCATTCGCCTGCCATTTGAGTTTGTTCATTGAGCAGCACGAATAGTTCGGCTGAGAGCACAGCGATCCAGGGCTTTGAAATAAGAGCAAAGCTCAATCCTCGCCAAGCAATTGCCAATAGCAGCCACGTTGTTGCTCGACCAATCCAAGCGGCCGCATCCAGCGACACCCATTGTGTCAACCAACCGAAAACCCAATAGTAGCCGGCGTGAGCATCCGCAGTATCTAAAAAAAAGTCTCCGGTATAAGTGTCAGGATTCCAGAAGTGTAAGGCTTTGATGATATAGTTTGTTTCATTGACATCGGGTGTGGGCCAGGCGCCATGGAGAAAGAAAACAACAAAGACAAGCGCGATTTCGATCATCGCGTGACCAAATGTCTGTGATTTCTTCCCGATTTCTGGTGAATTTGTCATGTAATAGTCCAGATTAACAACTGCATCTCTTCAAGCATAATTCGTAACCCTTGCCAATAGGCGGCTTGCGTTCCTATATTCCCTTTGTCGACCGATTGCTTCAAGGACATCGCCGAGGGTTTTTTAAGTGGCTGATTCATCACCAGGGCGAGTTTTGCGAGATACAGTGGCGGAAGCCACGATTCAAATTCCCGGTGCCTTTAATGCATTGGTGGGGCGGCTGATTGAACAGGCCGGATATGATGCAGTTTACCTCTCGGGCGCGGCATTGTCGGCCGGTGTCATGGCGCTGCCTGACGTGGGTTTATTCACATTGACCGAGCTTGTTGCACAAACTACCTATCTGACCCGAAGTGTTGAAATTCCTGTAATTGTCGACGCCGATACGGGCTTTGGCGAGGCGATGAACGTAGAACGTACAGTGCGAGAATTGGAAGCTGCTGGTGCGGCGGCGATTCAATTCGAAGATCAACGACTGCCGAAGCGTTGTGGCCATTTGTCGGGCAAGTCGCTTGTTGAGCCGGCAGAAATGTGTGCCAAAATTCACGCGGCGGCCGAGAGCCGGACCGATCCGGATTTGGTGATTATTGCCCGAACTGATGCGCGTGGGGTAACGTCGGTTGATGATGCCATCGCTCGTGCTCATGCCTATGTGAAGGCTGGCGCTGATTGGATTTTTCCAGAGGCGTTGCGAGGACCTGAAGAGTTTGAGCGATTTGCCCGCGAAATCGAAGTGCCGCTGCTGGCTAATATGACAGAATTTGGCCAAAGCCCACTAATGTCGTTGGATGAGTTAGCAGGCTTAGGTTTTGCGGCAGTGCTTTATCCGGTTACTGCAATGCGCGTGGCGATGCGAGCGGTGGAAGCCGCCTTGGCAGTGCTCGCTGATGAAGGAACACAAG
>CAZIGP010000557.1:2560-3871 GCA_964538425.1 uncultured Pirellulales bacterium
AGAATTGTACGATTTACTAGGCTACGCTGGTTATGAAGACCGCGATCGGCGCTATTTCGGCGAGAGCGAGGAGAATAAGTAATAATCTCCTCAATCTGAAATCTAACTTAGAAATTTTATTTTCGTAGACTAACTTATGGCTGAATCTCTCTACCGTCCTGGCCTCGAAGGCATCATCGCGGGTGAAACTGCGGTAAGTACGATCTCGGGCGGATTATTGTATCGCGGATATGCTGTTGAAGAATTGGCTGAGCACACTTCGTTTGAAGAAGTGGCTTATCTCATTTTGTATGGCGAATTACCCAAGGTAGATCAGCTCAAAGCTTTTAGCGAACGATTGCGCCAGAATGCACCGGTACCCGATGAGGTCATTGCAACGCTTCGGCGCATTCCTCCCCAAGCACCCATGATGGATGTGATGCGCACGGGGTGTAGTTTGCTCGCCCATTGGGATCCTGATCAGGCGGACAACAGCCATGATGCCAATTTGCGGAAGGCCGAGCGATTGTTAGCTCAATTACCTGTGGTGATGGCAGCCCGGCATCGATTAGTGCAGGGCAAAGAGCCATACGGCCCCGACAAGCGTTATTCGCTGGCTGAAAACATCCTGCGAATGCTACGGCGGCGCGATCCCAGTCCCAGCGCTGTTCGTTCGCTAGAAGTGTCGCTTATTCTGTACGCAGAGCATGAATACAACGCTTCCACTTTCACGGCTCGTGTCGTGGCTTCGACATTGTCTGATTTACATTCTGCCGTGACGGCGGCCATTGGTGCGCTTAAAGGGCCGTTGCACGGCGGGGCAAATGAACGCGTGTTGGAGGTATTGCAGCAGGTAGGCTCGCCCGATCGTGCGGAGTCTTGGGTGCGGGATGCTTTGGCACAAAAGGTGCGAATTATGGGGTTTGGTCACCGGGTTTACAAGGATGGCGATCCACGTGCCAAATTTCTTAAGCCTTTGTGCGATCAGTTGGCCAAGGAAACCGGTAATCTTGGAATGGAAACGATTGCTGATACGATCGAGCGAGTCGTTGTTACCGAGAAAAAATTGCCACCTAATTTAGATTGGCCGAGTGCCCGGCTTTATCATTATCTCGAATTACCCGTGGAACTTTATACGCCACTTTTTGTGCTCAGCCGTGTGGTAGGCTGGAGTGCACACATTATTGAACAGTTGGACAATAATCGTTTGATTCGCCCGTTGGCGAACTATACCGGAGCTTCGCAACGATCGTGGAAGCCGATTAACTCGCGCTAGGCGGCTAAGCATTATATACATGATAGGAAGCGAACCTAAAAACGAAGCCGAATTAC
>CAZIGP010000558.1:0-3129 GCA_964538425.1 uncultured Pirellulales bacterium
GTACCAAAAGGCCGCGGTTTGTTTTAAAGCTTGCGCGTTTTCGGGAGTTGCCAGGCCGCGAGCGGCAAGTTGGAAATAACCTTGGAGTGCAGCATAGTGGAATGAACGAATCATGCCGGCGACATCTTGTAGCGGCGAGCGTTTCAGGCGGCGTTCGGAAAGAGGCCGGGCTGGTTCGCCTTCGAAATCGATGATGATGAAATCTTTGCCGGTGTAGAGGACTTGGCCGAGATGATAATCGCCGTGGCAGCGGATGCGGCTGGCAGAGATCTTTTTACCGACGATGGCTTGGAAGCGATCGTATGCTGATTTCTCGCGTTCGAGCAAACTTTGCGCAAGAGGTTGCGCGGAGGATGGAATATGATTTACCTGTCGTTTGAGCAATTGAAACTTTTGGGAGGCAAGTTTACGAGCCGATTGATACATTGACCGCTGATAAAGCTGTGAAAAGTTTTCCGGCGCAAAGGCTAGATCGTCCGTATCTTCGGAAAGCGATCGATGCAATTCTGCCGTGCGCTGGCCTAAAAGCGCGGCGTGTTGTAAAAAGCCGCCTGCCAATTCTTCAGCCAGTTTTGGGATCGGCTCATCCGCTAATTTCCACAATGGTGTTCGTTCGACAGGATCGGCTGTGGGCCATTTTTCGGCAGGGCGAGCGAGCACTTGCTCGAAAAACCGACCGAGATGATCGAGCGTCATTTGCCAAGCGGTTTCACTCTGAGGCACTAGGGAATACATCACACCTAGCGTGCGCGGCTCCGGCTCGTTATTGCGATATTCGATTGCTCCGAGCAGTTCTGGCACGTGGGCAAAACCGCGTTGAATGTGGAGTAGGCGGCCGATTTCGAGGTCGGGGTTCGTACCAGCATCAACATGGCGGAATAGCTTGAGAATCGCTTTCTCGCCGTAGATGATCGACGTATTGCTTTGCTCTGACTTCACAGGAATGGGTGTGGGAACATCGCTGGATTCGCCAAGGCTGCGTTTTAACGCGGAGGTGGACCAGGCAATCATTTCGCCATGATGGCCTTTGGAACGACGTTTCTTGAGAACCGCGTCGAACACGTTTGCAGAAAACGAGGCGTCGAATCCGGCATCGAAGATCACGCCATTTTGTTTGGATTCGTTGAGATGCACACGAGCAATGACGGCTCCAGGAAACTCTGCAGCCAATCGATCGCCTGCTTCACTCAAGGCGCAAGCGATGGGAACGACGTATGTTTCCGGCTCACCGTCGAGGTATTCGACGCTCAACATCACCAGATTGGCTGAGTTTTGAGACTCCTTTACTTGTCCCAAAGGAATCACTTCTTTGATCGCAAGATTTTGAATTGTTCTGGCTTTTCCGCCGAACCAACGTCGCGCCGGAAGCCAGTTGCGCAGCGCCGACAGTAATTGGGTTTGGTGACGGCCGGCAAATACTTCTTCCCAGTTTTCGAGCACATTGATGCGGACGATTTTTGTCTGGGAATCGTCTTTGCCAGCATCGGCGCGTTCTACGGAGAACCAATAGAATGAATGCGGTCCGAGCGTGAGTAAATACGGCAGCTTGCCAATGGGTGGAAATCGTGTTTGGCCGAACAATTCGATTGGCACGTGGCCTTCAAAATGGGTGAGATCGAGTTCGACGCATTGCACAAATCGCGACAGATTGGCGACGACCAAAATCGTTTCGTGTTCGTGCTTCCTTAGAAATGCCAAGACTTTGGCATTCTCGGGAGAAAGTAGTTCGAGCGAGCCGCGGCCGAATGCGGCATGTTTTTGCCTGAGGGCAATAATTCGCTTCATCCACCACCAGAGCGACTGCGGATTGTTGCGCTGGGTTTCAACGTTCACGCTTTCATATAAGTATTCGGGGTCGATCACGACCGGCAGAAACAACCGCTGCGGGTTGGCTTTGGAAAATCCGCCGTTGCGGTCGGCACTCCATTGCATTGGGGTGCGCACACCGTTGCGATCGCCGAGATAAATGTTATCGCCCATGCCGATTTCGTCGCCGTAATAGATCACAGGTGTTCCGGGGAGCGAAAGCAACAAGCCGTTAAGCAGTTCAATGGTGCGGCGGTTGTTGTTGAGCAGCGGAGCCAAACGGCGGCGGATGCCAAGGTTGATGCGTGCTTCGGGATCGTGAGCGTAAACGCGATACATGTAGTCGCGTTCTTCATCGGTTACCATTTCGAGCGTGAGCTCATCGTGGTTCCGCAGGAAGATGACCCATTGGCAGTTGTCGGGAATCGGCGGCGTCTGCTGCAAGATATCGACGATGGGAAAGCGATCTTCCATGTGTTTGGCCATGAATAGCCGCGGCATGACTGGAAAATGGAATGCCGTGTGGCATTCGTCACCATCGCCAAAATAGACTCGGGCATCTTCCGGCCATTGATTGGCCTCGGCCAGCAGCATGCGGCCGGGATAATTGTCGTCGACGTGCTTTCGCAGTTTTTTCAAGAAAGCGTGCGTCTCTGGCAGGTTTTCGCAATTGGTGCCTTCGCGTTCATAAAGATAAGGCACCGCGTCGAGCCGCATGCCGTCGACGCCCATTTTCAGCCAGAAATCGAATGCCTGAAACACGGCCTCATGGACGGCCGGATTGTCGAAATTCAAATCTGGCTGATGAGCATAAAAGCGATGCCAGTAATATGCCTTGGCGACGGGATCCCAGCTCCAGTTCGAGGGCTCGAAATCTTTGAAGATGATGCGGGCGTCGAGATATTGATCGGGGGCATCTCGCCAAACGTAAAAGTTACGCTGTGGTGAACCGGGCTTGGCTCGACGAGCGCGTTGGAACCACGGATGTTGATCGGAGGTATGGTTGATGACGAGTTCCGTAATGACTCTCAGGCCGCGGGCATGTGCCTCGCGCAGAAATGTTTTGAAATCGCGCAGCGTGCCGTAGGTGGGATTTACATCGGTATAATTGGCGATGTCATAACCGTCATCTCGCAATGGCGAAGGGTAGAACGGCATCAGCCAAAGCGCCGTGACCCCTAAGTCCTGCAAGTAGTCGAGCTTGGTAGTCAGCCCAATAAAATCGCCGACGCCGTCGTTAGCGCTATCGAAGAACGAGCGGACATGCAGTTGATAGATGACGGCGTCTTTGTACCAGAGCGGGGTGGGCTCGAGCACGCTGGC
>CAZIGP010000558.1:3139-3859 GCA_964538425.1 uncultured Pirellulales bacterium
TGGCGATTAAGGCAGACTCAGCGGACATCGGAAATTTTGTCTTCGTTAGCGACGTAAATGGAACACATGGGCGGCAGTGGTTTGGGGATTGAGTTCGATATAAACTCGTGGCGTTTGCCAATGGAACGTTGTATCGGTCAATAAATCGGTTGCCTCACACCCACCTGCAAATTCAGGAGGCAGCTCCATCCAGCCGGAATGCGCTTGGTGTGGATCGAGATTGACCACGGCGAGCACAATGTCGTCACCGGCTGCTGATTGTTTGCTGTAGGCCAGCAGCTGGTCGCTATCGATTGCATGGAAGGTCACTTTGCCATTGCGCTGCAGCGCTTTGTGCTGGCGACGAATTGCATTGAGTCGGGTCAGCAAATCTCGCAAACTATCGGGCTGCTGAAGGTTCCAACGTTTGATTTCGTACTTTTCGGAATTCAAGTATTCTTCGCTGCCGGGCTCTCGAGGAACATGCTCTAGCAACTCGAATGCCGCACCATAAATACCATAGTTTGCACCCAGTGTAGCGGCCAAGATTGCCCGGGCGACAAAGGCCGGACGGCCGCCCGTTTGGAGATAGGCGTGCAGGATATCCGGAGTATTCGGCCAAAGATTAGGGCGAAAAATGTCAACCAGCGGCGGCTGCGAAACCTCGGTGAAATATTCGGTGAGTTCTGGCTTCGAATTTCGCCAAGTGAAATATGTGTACGACTGTGTGAAGCCGAGCTT
>CAZIGP010000559.1:0-3851 GCA_964538425.1 uncultured Pirellulales bacterium
ATCCAAAATCAACCGTGCGATCGGGCGATCGATCTCTGATTTCATCCGTTTTGCCGTCATGTGACCATTCTCATGCGTATCCCAGTGAATGAATGGGATATACTCCGTCGTCACTTCAATAAATCGTGCACCCGCTTCGGTCAACCGGCGAGCAAGCAAGCATCCCAAACCAAAGCGGCCGGTATTGTATTCTTCGTAGCTATCCTTCGGTTCCAGCGAGAGGTCGAACGCTTTGGCTTCTGGCGAACTGAGCAAACGGTGGGCATTCTCCATCGAGCGCAACATCGATTCCTTTTGATATTCGCTACCATGTTCGCCTAGCGCACTTCGATTGACGAGTTCCTTGAAGCGATTGTAACGGGCAGCAAAGCGTTCAGGCGTCATTCCTTGCGGCGGACGCACCGCAGCCATGGCTTGCTCGGGGTTGGGTAACGTGAATGGCCCAAATTCGCTGCCGAAGAAACCACCCGTGTGAAATGCTTTCAATTCTTCTTTTTCCTCGTTGTCGTCCAGTCGCTGGCCGATGTCGATAAAAGCTGGAATGGCTGGGTTCCGCGTACCGAGTACCTTGGCAATCCACGCGCCCAAGTGTGGTGCAGCAACCGTCTGTGGCGGCACGTACCCGGTATGCCAATGATATTGGTGGCGCGAGTGTAGAATATGGCCAAGATCAGGCTGAAAGTGGGAACGAATCAGCGTGCCCCGATCCATGACCTTGGCAATATTCTCAAGCCCCTCACTGATCTTAATATTATCGACCACCGTATCGATGGCGGGGAACGTGCTCATCACGTTTTCAACAGCCAGACCTTTTTCGAAAGGCACATACTTCTTCGGATCAAAGGTATCCGGCGCTGCCATACCTCCGGCCATCCAAAGTAGAATCAACGTATCGGCTTTTGCTTTGGGATGCTCAACATTGCCTATGGCTTCGTTGGCATAAAGTGAACGAGGTTCCCCCATGGCCATCGTGGCGAGTGCAGCGGCAGACGTGGCTTTGATGAAGTCACGGCGAGTAAGATTGTCCATGAGGCACCTTGGCCAAAACAAGTGATGGCTATCAGCTAGGCAATTAATAAATACTGATTAATCGAATAAACACTTATCTACTCTCCTCAACGGGCTGGCACTGCGATACGGTATTCATCTTTCTTGAGGCCGATCTGGTCGAACGGAATGTTCTGGAAGCTGGGAATCTTTTTGTAAACAGGTGAATTAGGCCGCAACTGAAAGTTCATAGCAGCCCGATTTACAAATCCAGGATTCTCACCCACCAGATTGTCTTGAAACTTGACGAACGGTTCTGCCCCGGCGTCGACATCGCTCCAAGTTCCACCAACGCACACGTTTCGCAGAATTTGGTTTCCCTTAGGCGCGGCGGGCTGATCGTCCAGAATAGCTATCAACTCGGGATAACGTTCTCGCCACGGCGAGGTCTGATAAGGCATGGCCGCCAGCGCTTCTTTCATTTCACCATTTGCACAGAAGGCGGCCCACCCCAGACCACGAGAGTCCACATGCACTGCCGGTTTGCAGTCGACGAAAATATTGTTGACGACGACGTTGTCTCGCCCACCGCCAATGAATGCCGCATTGGTGACATCGTAAAAAACATTGCCTGAAATGGTCGTGCCACTAAACATGTCGTCCAGGTAAATGCCCTGGCAGCCACGTTTCTCGAAGCCGTAGAGGTGATGGATAAAATTATGCCGAATGATGTTGCCTCGCTGGGTCCAATCGCGACCAGAGTAAATGGCCCCTCCATCATTAACCTCGTAGCAAACGTTATAGATCTCATTTAATTCGATGCAGTTTTCATTCCCTCCAAACGATATGGCTTCATGCGGTGCATCATGAATACGATTGTGTGAAGCGCGGTTACCAACTCCAAACAGCACAATGGCTGGACGTTGGATGCGATTCCACCTGCTGTAGTGATGAATATGGTTGTTATCGATGCAGTGGCCGGCTGGCTTGAGGGTCTCCCGGTCACCCGCATACATGCTGACGCCACCGTCGCCAGTATGGTAGATGTCGCATCCGACCACGCTGTGGGCGGTGCCACTCTCAATAAAAATGGCCCAACTTCCGACATTGCGTAGCGTACAGTTGGCGATCGTGTTTTGATCGCCATATCTCATTACAACCGCAGTGCCCCGTGCCACCTCAATCGTCAATCCACGCAACGTCACATAAGAAACGTTTTGCATGGTTACGTGCGTCTTCGCGGTCGAAACCATCGGTCGGCCACTTTCAATCGGCTTAGGCGGCCAGAAGTAGAGTACGCCCGTCTGCCGATCCAAATACCATTCGCCCGGCTTATCCAACTCAGCCAGGATGTTGAAACCATAGAACCACTGTTCCTTGCGGTATCCAAACGCATGGTAGGGAGGCACCACAGCAAGAATCCGCTTTTCAGAATCGATCGATTCGATCTTATGACGCTGTTCTGCCCAATCCCAAAACCAAAATCCATGCACCCACGCATCTGGTTCATCAACCCAGCGTTTAGGCAGATTCCCCTTGTAGACAAACTTGCCGATCTTATCACCCACAACACCACCCAAGTCGTTGGGACTGCCACCGACCAGATCGGCGATTTTGATAAATCCCTCGTTGGGTCCACGTGCCATCGTCATCGGCTTGTCTTGAAAAAATAGTTCTATCCCTCCATTGTCTACCTGACCGTAATCAGTGATCCCGAGAGATTTGAGATCGGCCTGCAAAACCTTGCCATGTGCTGACTTGTCGAGCCGCTTCAGCACTTTCGGATCGATCACCGGCTTCCAATCAGTTACTACTTTGCCGCCCACGAGTCTCACTTCTTCGCCTGGCCGAGCTTGGTATACGATCGGTGCCTCGACGGTGCCAGAATCTTCCGCCAATAACTCCAGCGTCTCTGTGAGTTCATAGATCCCGCCGCGGAGTTCAACCACAACACCACCAGCAGGCAGACCATTCTCTTTTTTGAGCTTGCGGATCTCATCGCGAGCATGCTCGAGGGTTGCAAATGGCCCGTCAGTTTTCTCTGCATTAGGCTCGGACAACATTCCGGACCAATTGTTGTTGCCATTGGTTGCCACATAAAAAGTCTTAGGCTCTGCGCCGGCATCTGGGCTCGCAGCCAAGCCGAACATCGAGCCGCATGCGACAACCACGCCGACAACAAACCGAAAAATAAGACAGCAGATATCTCGGTCAAACATGTAGATCGTTCTTTTAAGGAAATAAGGTGGGAATCTTTCAGCTTCGATTTTCAGTGGGATCAGTTTGCCGTGTAAACTTTCATGGCATACAGCCTCGCTTTCGCCAAGCGCATGAACTCATCAGAGTTAATATTCCTATCGATAATATGGCTAAAGTGCCTGGTTCGGGTGCAGCCGTCACAATGACGCTACCCCCGCTGATCGCATAGGAGTAAGTATGGCCTGATGGGACATTGCCAAATACCAAACCATTGTCTTTGATAGTTTCAGCGCCAGAAAAGATCGTATATTGACCAGCAGGCAATGTGCCGCTGCAGCTAATATTAATCGTACCATCCAGAACAAGCGTGTTGTAACTACCGCTGAACGCAATCAGATCGCTTACACCTGCGGTTGTGCCAAAGTCGAAGTCCAATACGCCGTTGGCATACAAGCTCAGGCTACCACTTGAGATTGTCAGCGTACCGATCCCGCCATCGCCCGGTGATAGGTGGACGTTCTCCGGAAAAAGATTCCCGCTGTAAGTACCCGTGCCACCAAAAGTACCACTAACGAAATTGATCGTTCGATCCAACGTTGTCGAGGAATTCGTCAGCAGCGTGCCTCCGTTGATTGTAATTTCGCTTGTAGCATTGATAGATCCGG
>CAZIGP010000560.1:0-1684 GCA_964538425.1 uncultured Pirellulales bacterium
AATAAGCTGACAGCAGGAGAGAAATTTTCTCGCCACGCTTTTTGAGCAAGTACCGCTTTTGCGCTGATATCGCCGTTTTAACTCTTAGCAACAGCAATTGAACGCAGCACTTGGAGGGCAATAGCAGCAACTCCGAATGCTGCCAAAATCGACTTGAGTTCCTCTCCCCACACGAACCAAATACCGATCGGCGATTTGGGCGTCTTGGTTGCACTTTCTGAGGAGACCGCATGAATGGCAACCGCCGGTGGGTGATTTTGAGGTGATTGATTGGCAATCTTCGGTGATACAGATTGCGCTAAGCCAGATTCATCAGATGCAGCAATTTGGCCGGCGAATGTTGCGGCTCTTGGCGATGTCACATGATTGGCGTAGAGCTGCACGGCTTCGTTAGCCTTCTCACGGCTCGGAAGTGGGTTGGTGGGGATACTTGCCCCTGGCGCTCGTTGCAAATCAGTCGAAGCTAATTGCAAAAACTGATGTACGCGGCCGCCGTAGCTGCCTGATGTTTTGCCATCTCCGGCCCCAAACAGCACACCGGTAAGCTCTCCGCGGTTGTTAAAAATTGGACCACCAGAATCGCCTTGCCGAGCGGCGGCCGACATTTCGATCATTTCGAAAGGTTTATTACCACCTGGCGATAAGTACTGTGTACAGCGTCCAGATTGCATTCGATATTTTCCGCTACCATAACCGGCGATACTAAGTGCGTCGCCCGGTTTGGGAGCAGAGGTTGAAAGCGGTACGGGCTCGACAGGCGGAGTGGAAATCAATAATGCTGCCAAGTCCCAATCACGATCCATGCGGATGATTCTGGCCGTCGAGCGAAATCCACTTGGAAAGACCACTTCGACTGGCCCACGAGCGTCGCGCACCACATGCCAATTCGTGATGACTAGCCCATGTTCATCATTTTTGTCAACGAGTGTCCCGGAACCGAGTGACAGTGAATTTCCTTCAGGTGAGATGACCCGAACCACAGCAGGATGCGGTGTCTGCGGGGAAGAAAAATCGGGCCACAGCGATGCAAAACGCAACTGTTCTAATTGAGTTGCGCCTGTTGAGAAACGAGCAGACACTTGCTCAAAGCTTTTGCCATGACGATCGTTTGATAGAAATGCTTCAGTAACAATCTTGTTCGGAACTATTTGCTCCGCTGCGCGCAGCGCAGGCCTAATAGCTAAGGCACAGTAAATTGACAGCAATAATTTAACGCTGGTACCCATCGCTTTTGAAATTCAACCTGTGGCGCGCGGCGGCGCGCGGCGTTCTGCTTCTCGCTTCACGATCATTTCCAAAAGACGCTTGCGAAGTTGCTGTTTGTCTGATGAAGACTGACCTGATGGCGATCGGTCGGGTGCGGCAGCGGTGTGGGGCATACGTTTGGTTGCGGTACTCATGCAGCGATCGGGCGACCACCTTGGAGATCGGCGTCGCGTGGCGGAAAATCTTGTCCGTGGTTGTACAGTTCTTTCAGTCGTTTTAGTTCTGCACGTAGTGCGTTGTCGGCGAGTTTGGCGAGTGTCAACCTCGCCGGATAACCCGCCAAATGCACGGCGGCATTGCGCGCCTCGTCCAACACATCAGCCGATAAATACAAGGTGGCTCGCACTTTGGGACTGTAAGAGTGTGGTGAACCGTAGGGCATTAAGCCTCCTGCAAAATAAAGCTGGCAGTTCATCCA
>CAZIGP010000560.1:1701-3849 GCA_964538425.1 uncultured Pirellulales bacterium
GAAACGTGTGACGTTTCATCACAGGTCCGACCATTGATATGTTTCGGACATCGCGGGTATCACAGCCTAAGGATGTCGGTGAAGCTAGTGCTTGCCGAAAGAAGCCAGAAGGTTTCAATAAGCCGCAAAGTTTGCCAAATCAGCGAATTCAACAAGAGAAACACCGCTCGGCTCTTCAGGTCGCAGCAAAATGCGGTAATTTTGACGGCATCTAAAGCAATCTTAAGACTGGTAATGAGCCGTGTAATTCAGTGCGATATAATTCATCGACAGGCTAGATAATCTGTTTTCGCCCTCTATTTTTTAATACTTCTATTATTTTATTTATGACACCTGATCAATTTCCTGTGGTTGTCGATTGGCCTGTTCATTGGGGCGACCAAGACTTATTTGGCCACGTGAATAATGTTGTTTACTTTCGGTGGTTGGAATCAGCACGCGTGGCCTATCTCGACCGCATCGGCCTGGCTCGGCTGCATGGCAAGGAAGACATTGGCCCTATTTTGGCGGCTATTGGATGTAATTTTCGTCGTCAGGTTGAATTCCCGGATACCGTGCGCATCGGCACGCGTGTAACACGCATCGGTAACACCAGCATGACCGTTGAACATGCTCTCTGGAGTACTGCCCAAGATGGGGAGCTTTGTGCCGATGGCACATCTACCGTTGTCATCTTTAACTATCCCAACCAGCGTCCTATCCGCGTGCCGGATGACATTCGTCGCAAGATTGAAGCACTCGAAGGAAAGATTTTTTAAACGTCTATTCTTGCGAAACAATCAAGTAGGTTGCTCGACCAATTCAGCAGCAAGGTGATCTATAGCCGCGGAATGAATTTCGCCACCGGGCAAAACCACAATAGGAAAACTACGTTCGAAATTGGGCCAGCCCACTACATTGCCGCGGACAGCTAATTTCCATTGCACTTCGTTATGGTCGGCGCGGAAGGAATGCATTACTGGGGCGGGAACTTCAAAACGGCAATGTGCCTCGTAGGCAGTCCCGGGAAGTACTTCAAATTCGTGCTGCTCAAATATGTCCTGGTGAAAAACCGTGCGGCGTTCAGTGCGCGTGTCGGTACCTTGGCGATATGTAGCTGATTCTTCACACTCGAGTGAAATCTCGAAGTGATTCATCGTTAAGTGACCGGTCTGCGAAACATAGAGGTCATAACTTTGACCCTGGACGAGTGGATGGTTGGAAATCTCTAACTGAGTAGGGCCTACTCCGGTGACAATTAACAATTCACGAACAAAAAAATAACTTAATAGTCCACCGGCTGCCAAGAACGGCAACACAAAAAGATCAAGCCACCAATCAGGCTCGCCGCGCAAGTGATTGCGAATCGCAATAACAACGAAAATTAGAACAATGCCGTTCCAAATGAGGCATGTGAGTGTGGCGGCCAATAGTCGCCAGCCGTGCGAGGTATTGATTGGCAATCGATACTTTAAATGCGTACCAGGGCTGTTGGTAATATTGTCATCGCGCGGAACGCTAGGCAGCAATTTGGCCTGAGTGTTCAATTCTTCGAATAATTCCAGCCGCGCCGGTTTGCCTTGTGCAGCTCGATGCTCTGGCGATTTACCCCATTGCCATAGCGAGTAAATCAATCGCCCTCCGCCGATCAGCATGAAACCAAGAGGTGCTAAGAGCAGCAGCCAATACCACCAACTATAGCCTCGCACCAATACGGCTTGGCTAGGATTGAGCGGATCGTACCAGCATTTATATTCTTGGCCAACTTCGAGGGAATTGAGCGCAGCTTGCCTATTTCCCCACCCGCTCGTATACGACCCTGTGATGTCGTAAGTAGTCGTTTCGTAATCTCTCCCATCGGCTTGGTAACGGATTTTTGCTCGCAGACGATAAACAGCATTTTGGTCCTGATTCGTGCTTTCATCGATATATTTGGCAAGCACAGTCGCCGTGGTTTCAACAAACTCGTGATTCGCGCGCCATTCGGGAATGACTAACCTCGATAGGAGTAAGGTTAGGAACGTAGCTCCCATGACAAACAGGAAACCAAAAAACAGAATTTCCCCGGCACTCGCCAAGGTCTTTGAACCCGTATGGCGGTGTCCGCGTTTTTTGGTAAATAAGCGAAGAGGACGAGCCACAGGAACACAATTTTGGCAAACAGTTCAA
>CAZIGP010000561.1:0-3847 GCA_964538425.1 uncultured Pirellulales bacterium
GCGCCGCAGCACTGTGTTTTTATTCAATCAGCACATATCTCAAAGTAGCTAACCAAAAGTAATAAGTGTTTAGCAATTTAGTGTTATTAACTGCCGAACACATTTAATTTTTCTTGCCCTTCACCCCCGATAACCGTTTAGAACGGTTCCTACAAGTCGAACCTTTGAGTGCGAGAGAAAATCTCGAACGCGGCGTGCATCTTCCCAGTTGCCGCGATCTGCTTCCACCACAAGCAGCACTGCATCCATCAATTCGGCCAATCGCAGCGGCGCCAATGCAGCACCAGCTGGTGGCAAATCGAATACAACCAGATCGAATTCATTTTTTATTTCGTCCACAAATCCCGACAATGCCGGAGAATCGTAGACTTGTTGAGCACTATCATGAACATTGCCTGCTGGCAAAACCCAAAGCCGAGCTATTTCACACTCGAGCGCCGTAATTCCATCAAGGCTGCCCTGCGACACAATGTTGGCAAAGCCAGGTGCTGAAGCGATGCAAAATTGCTTCGCTACTCCTGGTTGTGCTACGTGGGCATCGACCAATAGCACGCGATGACTTGCCATTGCCGCTGCGGTGGCTGCCAATTGGCAAGCTACCGTTGTGGTACCTTGTCCATTACCGTAAGACGTAATTCCAATGACCTGCGGTGCAGGCCTGTTTTCATTCTGAGGCCAACCCAATTGTCGTAGAACCGCACGATAGTACTCTTGCACTTCTTGTGGAAAATTCCGGTGCGGACGATCAACTGCTTGTTGTGGAGCACTTCGTGATGCAATCATCAGAGTGTCTCCTTAAGTTCGGCTGGTGCTAACTGAGTTGCTCGGAGCCGAGGGATTGCCGCGAGCACAGGTAAACCCAAACGTTCTTCGAGTTGTGCAGGAGTGCGGATCGAATGGTTGTTAGCTTCTGCCAAAAAGGCTAGCGCTACGGCACCAATGGATGCAACCATCAATGCTAACGCCATGTTCATAAGAGCCTTGGGCTTGATAGGCTTGCGGTCCAACGTAGCCGGCTGCACAACATTGATATTTGATTTGCCATCGGCGGCCATGGCGCCATCGATACTTACTTGCTCCAGACTATCGACATAACGCTTGTAATTTGTTTCTTCAATGGCTGTCTGTCGCTGGAGACTTGCAACTCGCAACTCGGCTTCATTTAATTTCTTTAAAGATTCTTGTTCTGCAGTCAGCTGCGTTCGCAACCGGTCACCCTTAGCCCTTAATGCCGCTAAGATAGGCTCTTGCTTAAGTAGTACTAGTTTTACTTCCTCATGAGGTTTGCTTTGAGCTGTTGTCGTTTGTGTGCGCTTCGGCTGCTCTTCAGATAGAACGCTTTTGGCTTCAGCGATTTGTTCACGCACCTGCCGAAGTTGAGGATGGTCATCCGTGAATCGCGCCGATAGGTCTTTTTCACGCATTTCAAGCGTGTAAAGTTGCTGACGCATTCCATCTGCGGCTTCATTGGCGAAGCCTGCCGTTTCCTCGGTAATTTCTCGGACTGGCAAAGTTCGCAACTGACCGCGTAGTTTTTGCACTTCCGCTTCAATCGAGGCTAAAGATGCGTCGTTTTGCAGCAGCTCATCCTCGAGCTTTCCGATCCGAGTTACGAGAATCGTGCGTTGGCTGTCTGGTGCGGCCAAGCCAGTTTCATCCTTGAGAGTTCGCAGTCGTTCTTCGGCATCATTAAGTCGCTTTTGGCTCGCTGCAGTTTGCGACGTTAAAAATTGCTTTGCTCCAGGAGTGCGATTTAGCCGAATGTGTTCGTCCAAAAAGAAATCAGTCAGCTTTGCAACAAATTCTTGCGCTAGCTTGGGATCTCGCGCATCATAAGTGATTTGGACGACGGCAGACTTACGTACGGCTTCAACACCAAGTGAGCGAGTTGCTATGCGAATTGCTTGATCTCGATCTGCAGCAACTTCTTCAGAAGCAGGGCTGCCAGAAGAATTATCGGATAATTTATCTTTTCCTAAAATTTTCCCTACGCCAATATCATCGATAACTTTTTCAATCAACACGCGACTCTTTAGAATATCGATGTCGGAATTCAATTCCATTTCTCGCGACTGTTGCACACCGATCAGTGGCGTTGTGCCCAGCGTTGTCGTCGGATCGAGCGACATATTTTCACGCCCTAATCGCACCAATAGCTTGGCTTCTGACCGATAAGTTTTAGCGGTCAGAAAAGTAGCAGCCGCTCCAAGACACATGACGGCTAGAAAAAATAACGAGGCTTTACCTTTATGCCTCCAAGGCACTTGCAGTGCCTCGCGCAGAGCAAAACGGTGATGACGTGGAGCGATCATCGAGGGGCTGGCTAAATCAGGGGTTGCGTTAAATCAGTGGTGTATGCCTGCCCGCTTCTGGAGTAAGAATCGCCGTGGGAATTACGGCGGCTTACTCACAGAATATGCGTGGGAATTAGCAGTATAATTGGCGTCTGCGCCTTGGGGAATATGCTGAATTTTCTGAATAAGTGATTCTTTCCATTACGACAGATATAGATTTTGGTTCTCCGGTTTGTACCGGGGGGTCCCCCCTGTTTATGGCCAATTTTGGCTCTAATTTGACCGTTATTACCGATTGTAACGATTAAATCAAAACCCCTTAATAAGCGGTCTTCGCAGGGTTTATCTGCCTTAAGGGGTCATTATTGCGATAAGACATTCCGGCTGTAGGGAATGTTCAACGGCAAAGCCGGCTCGTCTCTGTAGGTCGGCTTGGTTTACTCAACGTGATATGGCGCAGGTGACGATTGTTGCCAAGGAACGGATTGTGCCGTTCTGCGCAAATTGAACGTCTCGAACCAATGAATACTTCGATGGATTGCAAGTACAGCACCATCCTTGCTCCTAGCACTTCGGCCGTCCTCACGGGCTTGCTGTTTTTGGCTGGCTGTGGAAAACCTTCGCCGGTTTCTATTGGCCAAATAGAAGCAACCGCCAAAACCTCCTCGTGCAACAAAGTCCTAGGATCAAAGCCTTCGACGCTCCAACGCGTTTCGCCACCCGATTTGGTGCAATTGACGGAGTTCACCCGCGAGACGTTTGATTCACCTACGTCGGGGCCGCAATTAGTGTTGCCTCCCATGCCGAAGATGAGCGAAACCTCATCGACAACTGCAAATGCTCCGGCAGGTGAACTGTTTCAGCTCATTGATGAACCAACTCAAAAAACAAACGATCAACAACAAGACCAATCAGATCGTCATGGAGGAACTCCAGACGAACAAATTTCTGGCACTATGCTGCCGTGGGGGCCTAGCACTCCTTCATCCGAAATGACGGCTGTTGCAGTACGAGCGGAGGAAGTGGCGCGTTTGGGTTATGAATTAGCTCAGCGCGGCGGACTTTATAGTGCCAGGGCAAAGTTCACTGAGTCCTTACGAATTATCACCGAAGCACTTGATGCTCAACGGAACACAACGGCACATACCAAATCATTGGCTGCTGGTTTGCGAGCATTGGAAGAAGTCGATGATTTTGTCCCGCGTGGCGCTCAGATCGAGGGGCATGTGAACATGCACCTTATTATTGATGCCCATCGCACGCCAGTGCTCAAGAATCGAACACTCGATGAAGTTACTCCACTGGCAGCTCAACGCATGTATTTGACTTATGCGCAAGAGCAATTAGCCATGGCCGGAGGGGATCAAGCCGTTGCTTCCTTAGCCTTGCATGGTTTAGGAAAAATTTGCACGACGCCGGCGCAAATGCATGGGCCGCAAGTTCAATTGGCCGAGTCCAAAGCCGTGGTTTATTTTCAAGCAGCCATGATTATCGAGCCGCAAAATTTTATGTCGGCCAACGAATTGGGTGTATTGCTTGCACGCTTCGGTCGT
>CAZIGP010000562.1:0-3847 GCA_964538425.1 uncultured Pirellulales bacterium
GGCTGGGGTAATGCCATTTCTGTTGCTTGCTACCTTGCGCCGTGGTGATAGTGAAATCTCGGTCGAGCCCGGCCTTGTCAACTAATGTGGCATCGGTTTGCTCGTCATTCCACTCGTAGGAATATCCGATCCACTCTCCTTGTTGTTTCGTTAAAAATCTGGTTTCAATCCAGCGTCGCGAATTAGGATCGCCGGCCTTCCGTTCCAAGGCGAAGGATTTAATCAAAACGGTTTGATCGGGAAAGGACCAAGCGCGCTCGGGCGAGAAGTTGATCTTCGTGGGAACGGGTTGCCCGCCTTCCAACATTGTGGGTGGCAGAGCTAGATAACGCTGCTTATATGCGCCATCGGACCACAGCGGCGAATTGACGGAATATGGAATTACTCCCGGCTGCATCTGATGCTTAGCGACCGAACTGAACAACCCGCTTTCGCTTAATCGGCGTGGAAAGCTGGTGTGCGAATTGTCATCAGGATTTGGTTCCAGCGTATACAATCCGCCGCGCAATTCTCCTTGATGGTCGGTGATGAGTAGTTCTCCCTCCAGGTCGAAAGCAAACGAAGTAATTTGCAGCGTTGTGTCGGCAAGCTCACGCCACCAGAGCAACTTCTGCCCATCGTGCTTGGCACCCCAGATTTTTCCGGTCGCGTAATCGCCATAAATATAGGCTCCTTGGAGTTCCGGAAACTTTTTGCCGTGATAAACCAAGCCTCCGGTCAACGACCGCGATTCGGAGTGGTGGTGCTCGACGGTGGGTTTAGATATTGGTGTGGGGCCGGGTTTTCGCTCGGTATAAAAGGGATAGCTACCTTCCACAACGCTCCAGCCATAGTTTGCACCGCGCTCAATTAAGTATGCTTGTTCCCAAAGATCCTGGCCGTTGTTGCCAACCCACAATTGTTCGGTATGTCGATCGAAAGACATTCGCCAAGGATTGCGCAACCCGTAAGCCCAGGTTTCGGGTCGAACGTCTTTCTGGTCAACGAATGGATTGTCTTTCGGAACCGAGTACGCTTTGTCTTTGTCAGGATGATCGACGTCGATGCGCAACACCTTCGCCGTTAGCTTGGTAAGATCTTGGCCGACGATGTTCGTATCGGAATCGCTGGTTCCATCTCCCGAAGTCACAAAGAGCATACCATCGTTGCCAAAGGCCATCGCACCGCCGTTGTGGCCGTCGGAAGGCCACTCAATAATTGTTTGGGCAGAATCGGCGTGAAAAGCAAAAGGCGCTTGACGATCAACCGTGTAGCGAATGATGCGGGTGTACTTGACATCGTGTTCGAATTTGGAATTGACATTAACATACACATAACCGTTGCGTGCGAAATCGGGATGGAAAGCTATGTCACTGGCGATGCCATCATATTGCACAAGCGTTTCAAACTTTCCCGTCGAAGGATCGTCGGCCGTGCGGGCAAGGCGCGTCGGTTGGTAAGGACCCTTTTCTTCGTCGATAAACCACAGTCGAGTGCTGCCAGGCTCGAACGTGGCAAGAACGGGCCACGAGATTTTTAAGTTGGGAAGGACGCGCTGGACTCGATAAGGGGGCGGAGGCTCCGGGGAGCCTACAACGCGCGAAGTCGGCGCGTAAGGCTGGAGGCTGGAAGCTCCTTTGGCATCCGGGCCCACGAAGCGTAGTGGCGCGTAGTTCTCGTAATGGTGGAAGTCTGCCCGGTCCTTGAGCGGCGCACAAGTTGAGAGTTCGGGCTTTTCATTTTCTTTAGAGTAATCGTAACGGCAGAGCGCGAATTGCCAGATCTCGTCGACGGCAGGTCGGCCACCGGTGCGAATATAATCTCTCCAGGGTATGCGCCCTTCGACACTCCAGCTTTGGTCTTCGTCTTCGCGCTTGTTGGGTGTGCCTTGCACCACTGTTTTAACTTTGAGGTGAAAGTCACCGTCGCGTATCTGCTTATCGAATGTGCTGAGATCGCGCTTGGGCCAGAAGATATCGAGCACCGCTCCGGAGGGGCCGACTTGGAATTCGTAATAACCGGGCTTATCGATGGCGGGTTTGAAGAATATTTCGAAGACGTCGTTGTTCCAAAGCAAGCCATCGTTTTCGGTGATCTCGGACAGCAGGTCTCGATCGACCATTTCGGCGAAGAAATAAAAGTATTCACGGTCCCAGAGCAAACGAGCGCGGGTGGTCGTTTTCGCAGCAGTCGCTTGCTTTCCCAACCACGGTAGGGAAAAGCCATTAATCAATTGGGCCTTTGACCAAACAGCTTCGGAGGCCTTTCCGTCGATCGTGATCTCCTCGTCCGCCCAATGACAATTAAAATCTGTCGCGGCGGTGCCTGTCTTTGTTTGATTATCTGCTTTGAGTTCACCAATAAAAAAGATAAGCAATAAGACAGTCACACGTAACAAAGAATTAAGTAGTGACTTCATTTTGGACTATTGATGATGATGTAGAACGTGCGATGGAATCTGCGTATCTCGATGTGATTTTATGCCCCTTTACTCCCTACTGCTGCAAAGCTTCATGCCTTGCCTAATCCGCCATATTCTAAATTATCCATAACGCCTATCTCAAAACAAGAACTTAATGGGTTATCTGCTTTTCTTTCCTACAAATAACCGGCTGTATAAGGAGCAATTTGTGCTTTTGCTTGCCTCGTGAAGCCGGCGGGCGTTATACCTACCTGGCTTCTTTCTCTTCCTAGCTGCTTTCTTAAAGCACACCGCGCGGCGGAAGATAGCACGTCAGCCATCGATTCATGGCGAGTTGTCTTGCTCACTTCAGCGAAACGATAAAGGATAGAATTCCTTTAACGGAGAACTTCTGGCGCTGAATCTGAACACCTAGAAATAAAAAGCCCACTGCCACTCTTACTAGAGACCAAGGGGCGTTAGTCTCGAGTAGCTAGTGGGCCAATAGGATCAACCATTTGCTATGCAGGCCAAAAATGCGAGTTGGCGTTGCAAGAGGGTGGCAACCTTGCGGCGATGGTGCGCCTCATGAACCGACCATTGAGAACGGATTTCGTTGACGCAGCGCCGAGCCTGTTTTGATAGGCCAACATGGACTGCAGCCGTCGATTTCGAGGACTTTGCCATTTTTGTTTCTCCCGTAATATTTCAGACCCAACGTTGCCAAGGAGATAAGCAAAGGTTGTGCCGTAATTACCCGCGGTAAATTCAAATCCTGCTCGGTATTTAACGGCTGTCGAGCGATCAGCTCGCCTGTTTTAGGATCAGCAGGCATGGTTATCCTGACAGCAGATCCACTTTGGCATCCTGGGATGTGTTGTTACTCTATTAAGATGTCTACGGTCATTAACATTGCTGGTTATCAGTTTGTCGCTTTGGCGAATTTGCCAGCCTTGCGCGAGCGATTGCTCGCCTTTTGCAAGGCCTCGGAGTTACGAGGCACGATTCTGATCAGCACCGAGGGAATCAACTTATTCGTGGCGGGCAGCCGTTCGGCAATTGACGGATTGCTTGACGAATTGCGTGCGATCCCAGGCCTTGGTGATTTCAATCCGAAGATTAGCGTCAGTGATGAACAACCATTTAATCGGATGTTGGTACGGATCAAGAAAGAAATCATCTCTTTTGGCGTTCCGGGCATCGAACCTGCCGTACGAACTTCGCCGAAGCTTGCCCCGCAAGAGCTTAAACGTTGGCTCGATGAAGGTCGACCGATCACTCTGCTTGACACGCGAAACGATTACGAAGTAAAGCTTGGCACGTTCAAGAATGCCGTCACGTTGAAAGAAGTAGCACGGCAGGTTCCGCTCGACCGCATGCTGATCGAAACCGATGCGCCGTACCTGGCGCCCGTGCCGCATCGCGGCAAGATCAACCATCCAGGCTGGGTCCTGCACGTTGCGGAAG
>CAZIGP010000563.1:0-3837 GCA_964538425.1 uncultured Pirellulales bacterium
GTATCGCCCATCCTTATTAGCTTCGACCAGGCACATTAAGCCGATGCAAGTCTCGTAGTTTTTGTTCGTTGAGCCGGAAGAATAAATTCCACCGTCTTGCTGAATGAATTTTTCAATAAACTTCAAACTCTTAGCAACAGCAGGATCGTCAGGGGAGCGACTGTTGCGTAACAGAGCTGTGACACAAAGAGAGGTTACCGCGGGACTAGCACTGGCACTGTAAGAACCATCGGCAGCTTGCCCCTTTGTCAGCAAGTAAGTAACACCGCGATCAACAGTTTGCTGGAACAATTTCGCATCAAATTGATCCGGTGTCGTATCCGCTCCGAAACAGATGTTTTGATGTGTTGCCGTTAGAACGAAAATAACAATTGCATAAATTGAGACAATCGAGATGCGCATCGAGAAACTCCTCATGAAAGACTTAGCGCACAACTCCGAAAAAAAGCGAATCATCTACAGAAATTCGCTCGTCGGAATGAAGCAACCAGTATTTTGTCGAGGTTGGCACTGCGCTGGCTCGACGTTTGGCCACATCAATTATACGGCACGTTGTAGGTCAGTCGAGAACAGCCAGAATGTCCTGTTCGGGCATAATCAGCAATTTTTCGCCGTCTACCTCAACTTCGGTACCGGACCATGAAGTAAACAATACTCGATCCCCTTCACGAACTTGGCTGGCTACGCGGGTGCCATCCTTGAGTAACCGACCATCCCCTACAGAGAGTACACGTCCTTGATCAGGTCGCTTTTGAGCAGCTTCGGGAAGAACGATTCCTCCAGCCGTCTTGCGTTCAGCTTCCGTTCGCTTGACGACAACATTTTCACCTATAGGAACGACGTTCATTCAGTGTATCTCTCCTTTGGATAATTTGTGCGTCATTAAGTATCAAAGCAGATAGACTTTTGCGAAGTGTGGCAAATTGTCGCACGCTGCAGTTAGAGACGCAAGCATTGAATTTCTTCATTTATACGTTTAGAGAGTGGCCAAAACGGCAAGAATTACCAGCCAAATTGTCATGGCCGCCGCCGCTGTGCCCAAAAAAACCTTCTGTTTAAGGGAGGGCAAGGGACGTAACGGAGCAGCAGATTGTTTGGGCGGGAGCTTGTCATTCGCTTTGCGCTGCTTACTCATGGCCTACGGTTACCAGATTACTCGGCTTGTCCTGCTGGTGGCATAATTTTGAACCCTCGGACAAATGCTTCGTCAAAATCAAATACATTATTGAAATCTTCAATGTGATCTTGCTTTGTTTTTCGCATTTGCCCCGCTTCAATTAAATTGAAGACGATGTTTCCAAAATCGCTGGTTGTTTTCACACCCCAACTGTTGAGAACAGGCTTTGCCATTAAACCGTATTGATCCGACGCATATTGACGAATCGCTTCACAAAGTTGTTGGCCGGTGAGATGTCGTTCTGCTTTACGTTTACCTTTTGGCCGCGATGCTTGTGGATCTTCCTCTTCCTCTTCGGGGCGTTCCTGTCCCATTCCAAGGACGTCGTGCGCATAATTCAAAGCCTCGAAAACAAACACGTAAGCATCAAACTTATAGCGCTTGTCGCGTTTCAGCAATTTCGCCAGCGGGTGGGATGGATCAAGCAGCGGCATTTCGAACAGACCATTCAGTAGTTTTCAAAGTATTTAATAGATATTAACAGCTTATTCACTGACTTCGACCGATTCATCAGGAATACCATTTATCGAACCGCGTTTAAGTACCGTCAAAACTTCAGTTGCCGGGATAAGCAACCGACGGTGATCTTCGGTTTCCACCAGCAGCTGTTGAGCCAAAATTTCATGAGCCAATACACGATTACGGCCGCGTTGAGTTAAGACTTCCGATCCGATCGGAGGCAATTCTTTTTGCAAAAGTTCGTAGGTGTCATATTCGTACCGTAAACAACATTTTAATCGACCGCAACGGCCTGAAATTTTGGTAGGGTCCAATGTCGCCTTTTGCAGCTTAGCCATTTTCATTGAAACGGGCGGCATTTCGGATAGATGCGTGTTACAACACACTGGTTTGCCGCAATCGCCATAGTCGGCCAATAGCTTTGCTTCGTCCCGAACGCCAATTTGTCGCATCTCAATACGGGTTTGGAATTCACCCGCAAGCTGCTTGACTAAGTCGCGGAAATCCACACGATTTTCAGACAAATAATAAACGACCACTCTTTCGCCGCCAAACACATGCTCTACGTCGACTAATTCCATGGGTAGGCCTGAAGCAACAACCAGATCACGGCATTTGAGGAATTCATTACGTTGCTGAGCTAGAAGGCGATTTCGCTCAGTCATGTCGGCTGGTGTCATGAGCCGCAGGATTTGACCTTGGATGGGATTTTTTAATTCTTTGGTCGACTCTGGGGTTGCTTCGCATAGCACCGCTCCGCACTCCAAACCGCGGTCGGTACGGACAATCACTTCCATGCCGCGCGAAAAAGTTTCGCTGCCCCGGGGCGACATAATCCCTAGCAATCGCATCGCACCGTAACGAACTACATATTGCGGCATGGATCAGAATCGTGAAGTCTGTGAGCTTTGTAAAAAAGATACGTTTTGCTAAGTCGATTTTAAGATAAAGTAGGCCAATCAAATCTTAACAAGTTATGGCAAGTATATCGACCGTATGGATAACGGTGAAGCCAAGCAATACACGGTGTTTCTTAGTTGTCACCTTCGAAGGGTTGTTCCAAAGAAATATTATGCCGCGATTCACCAGGATGATAGCTTTGCTTTGCGCTGGCCAGCACGTCATTCCAGTGAAATGCTTCGGGTTTAAATTTGCAAGACGACATTAATTCTGCTTGATCGAAAAAGTGTAAAGACTTGGGATCAGCATTTTCACCGAAATTTACTAGCGTAGCACCTCGGAATCGTTCTCCAAATTCATAAACACCTAAATAAGTTGCTCCAACAAGCCCATAATGTTTTTTGGGTGTTTCGACAAATGGAATTTTCAGCACAGGGCTGTAATACTCTGTAAAAATGACACCCATCGGTCCATGGCCGCCAAGGCAGGGTAAGCTTTTAGCTCCATCTTCGAATGGTAGCGGGACAGGGTCAATCATCTGCGGGTGGCGTTGCAAACGATGAACCTCTCCCCAGCGAACTTGCCAATCGCCAAATTTTTCTTGTAAAGATTCGGCCACATTTACAAGAGCTTCAATTTGAGCAACTGGCCGATCGACGTATTCTGCCAGTAGTGTTTCACCAGGATATTCACTGCCGTAAAGCCTTTCAAACCATCCAGTGCAAAGCGTGGCAGCAGTGCTATCTGCCGTAATACGGCCGTCCCAATTGCGCAAATGATCGATGAGTGGTTTAGCTTGTTCAGCAAGCGATGGGTTTTGTTTTTGTACAATGTCTATCGCTGCAGCAAATTTGGGCATCTCATGGACAGCCCAGTACAGCGTTGTATCAAACGCAGCTTCTTGGAGCAATTCTAGCGACCAATCGCTGCGAGTTTGCAGCATTTCGCGAGATTGCTTAGCTCGACGTTTGTCGTCGTCTGCATCTTCTATCATATAAGAAGGAAATCGACTGCGATTCGGATTATCGAGATGTGTGGTCGTAAATGGTGAAGAATTGCAATTCTGCAAGTAACCGGCCTGCGGATTTACTAGTTTTGGCAATTCGTCGAAGGTATGAAAGCCATCCCAAGTGGTCCTCGAATCGTTGCCATCCACAGGCTTGGTCCAGTCGAAACCCGAATCACGTTTAGGAATAACTCCACCGTAAAAATAAAAGATATTGCCGTCACGGTCGGCATACAGCACATTCATGAAGGGAATTTGCATCATCATCAATGCTTGACGAAATTCGACGAAGTTC
>CAZIGP010000564.1:0-3829 GCA_964538425.1 uncultured Pirellulales bacterium
TCGCAGCTTCCCACTATCGGCTAATTGATGTGTTTGGAACGCTTGGCGGGGCTTGCGGTTGCGTTGCAGCGGGGGTGTCGCTTAGATCCGCAGGCGCGGCATCCAAGCTTCCACTGAGCGTGCTAGTGCGTCCAGTGCGGACATCCCACACTTCAGCATTAAATGAGCCTTTGGCGTTGTCGAGCACTGCTTCCAGCGTATCGGCATTAGGCGTTGGTTGGTCATTCAACTTCAGAATCACGTCGCCAGGAACGATGCCGGCTCGAGCTGCTGCACTGTTGGGAACAACACGTACAACAACCATGCCTTGTGTCTTGCCATATTCGCCAGCGTAAGTGACAGCACCAAGCTCCGGCCAATCATCGACAGGAAATCCGTTTTGGTTCGCACCCTGCGATTGAGCATTATCATCATTCGCAACGCTTGTCGTGCTTTCAGTATTGGCAACCGGCGCCGCCGTCGTATCGGCCGAACTTGAGTTGTCGACATACGTGTCTCCGCCGTAACCGCCGTAACCACCATACCCGCCGTAACCGCCACCCCAATAATTGCCGCCATACCAGCCGCCGAGCGCACCAAGCCCTAAGCCGCCCCAAAATCCAGGTCCCCAGCCACCGTGATGCCAACTGTGGTGATGGTGGTGATAGTGATGATGGTCGTTGTGATGGTCATGATGGGCTGTATGGTGATGCGATGCATGATACGGATGGTGTCCGCCGTGATGCCCTCCTCCATGGTGTCCGCCACCATGCCCACCGCCACGAGCAAAAACATCTTTTGGCAAGGCACTCGAAAAAACGATTGCCACACCAGTTGCTAACGCTACTACGAACTTTGATTTACGCACGCCGCTCATATCCATGTCTCCCAAAATCGTCGCTACAAAAAATGTGTTTTTCTTGAGTGCCCGCGAAACAGCAAATGGCACCTGAAAACATAGCTCGTAGCAGGCAATTACGAGCAAAGAATCGGCGGATGTTGTCGAAATGCAACATCGCTTCCCATGCAAAATCCATAGCAAAACTGGTTTTTTGCCAAACTCGTCCAAGTTCGGCGTCGAACCGCAAAACGATGACCTAAAGTTGAGTAGACAGAGAGTTCTCTCTGCCGTCATCCGGTTCCGGATGAGCATTAGGCCATTGAAGGCCTCGGCCAGCGTTTCGCCTCGTCACTCGTCAAATCGCATTCACCGACATCGTCAGCCTTTGGCAACGATCTGCCAAATGCATTGTCGCATGGTGCACTTGGATTTCATGTCTCGCACTAAAAAACTGCCGCCGAATCAAACAAAACGCGAATTACAGTTCGAAACCTGCGAACCTCGCGTCATGATGACGGCGCGCTCCGATGCCGCGGACTTTGTTTCACAATATCTCGCCGGAAGCATTGCCACGGGCCGCTCAACGAGTCCGCAATTTAACTTCCTTCCCGCCTCGCTGAGCAATGCACACGAACAGACCGGCATGGACCGAGTGCGCGAAGATTATCGGCTCAATGGAGCTGGCCAAACGGTAGCGATCATCGACAGCGGTATCGCTTACGATCATTTAGCGCTTGGTGGCGGATTCGGGAGCAACTATCGCGTGGTCGGCGGCTGGGACTTCACCGAAGGTGGTTACCAAGGCGAATCGAATCCCTACGATGACGCCCCCGGAGGCGGGCACGGCACTCACGTTGCAGGCATCGTAGGCTCCGACGACCCCGACAATTTAGGTGTTGCACCTGGCGTAGATCTTGTGGCAGTACGCGTCTTCGATGACAACAACATCGGCTACTTTAGCTGGGTTGAACAAGCGCTGAACTGGGTATACGACCACCGTAACTCTTTTGAAAATCCAATCACGACCGTCAATCTTTCGCTAGGAAGCGCTTGGAACTCCGCGAATCTGCCCGGATGGGCGAGTTTAGAAGATGAATTTCTGATGCTCAAACAGGTGGGCATCTTCATTTCTGTCGCCGCAGGCAACGATTTTGAATTATATGGCGAGCCTGGACTAAGCTATCCTGCCGCCAGTCCGCATGTAGTGCCTGTCATGAGCACCGATAGCAGCGGCTATTTAAGTTACTATAGCCAACGGCACGATCGCGCAATTGCCGCCCCCGGACAAGGTATTCGTAGTACGGTGCCCGATTATTACGGCGACGAGGATGGCCAAGGAGACGACTACGCAACGTTTTCTGGCACCAGCATGGCCGCACCATATATCGCAGGCGCTGCGGCAATCATTCGCCAGGCGCTCCAGCAAACCGGCCGAGTAAACATCGATCAAGATATGATTTATGGCATCATGCGCGAAACAGCCGATCGAATTTACGATTCGATCACTAGCGCTTACTATTTACGATTAAATATTAAAGCAGCCGTCGATTCGGTACTGGGTGGCGACTCAGAAGGCAACACACGATCGGAAGCCAGCTACATCGGTTCGTTTGGTCTGAGGAAAACGGTATGGGGTACAACCGACTATCAAAACGACCGCGACTTTTTCAGCTTCAAAGCACTCCGCACGGGAACCGTTACTTTAACGGTTGAAGGCGTTGAAGGTGCAGAATTTCAATTGCGTCGCTACTATGCCGACGGCAGTTCCCGGTATGTGAACGGAAACACAATCTCGATGACGGTGAAGGAAGGGCAAACCTACTCAGTTTGCATCCGAGGCATAGAAGGTACAGGAGCGTACTCTGCGGCTTTCAAACTTGTACCAAACTTTAAAGACTTAGGAGAAGTGACAGAAACCACCATCAAAAATCAGCGCGTTAACGGAGAAAAATGGTACTGTCTCACCGCCACGGAAGATGGAAAAGTAAGAACAGAAAGCTGGATCAACCGCAGAACCAATGATGTTCGGTTGGAGCTGTACGATGCCGATATGCGAAAACTCGCCACAAGCGACGGTCGATATAAAGACAACGTTTATGGTGATGCTGCATGTGACGACGTTTTCTTTGTGCGGCTCGTCGGCAAAAATTCTGAAGTCAAACTACGCCTGACAAGCATTGCCGTAGAGTCGGAGCCAATGCAAGCCGCCCATGCGACACAGGCTTCAATACACTCTTCAGCTACAGTAGCAGAGCAATCAACCGTCAAGCGGAATAACTATTTTATCGCTCCTGAGTTACTGAACACGGCCACCTGGCGGCACACGGCGAACCATTCATCCACAGTGTCTGATCGAGTAGAAACAGAGAATTTTAAAGATCGTTCAACTCAAGATTTTCAATTAAACGACAATTCATTGATTGATCGCTTTGCAGATTTTGCTGCTCGAACAGGCATCGAACATGATATTTGGTCGACGGCATTAGAAGATCGGCAACTACTAGAGAACGAAGGCCTCGATGCCCAGTGGTGCGACGAAGCACTCGCAGAGCTGGCCGCATGATTACAGTTGAGAATTGCTAGCCTGCACATCAGGCGAGATCGAAAAGCATTACCTCTGCGTTGTTGTCGGCACGAATAGATAGCAGTGATTCCGCTTCAATTGCAACGCCGTCACCAGTGTTTAATCCCTGGCCATTGAGAGAAACATTGCCTCTTAATACTTGCAGCCATGCCGCGCGATCCGCCTTCAACTCGTGAGCGACTTCTGAGCCTGTAGGCAGTTTCGACAGGAAAATGCGTGCGTTTTGATGGATCTTGAGCGAGCCATTCTCCGCGTCGGGCGAGGCCACGAGGCGTAACTGACCAGTCATTTCGTCATCCGCAAATGCACGCTGCTCGTAGCTAGGAGCAATTCCTTTACGCTCGGGCAGCAGCCAGATTTGGTACAGATGAACTGGCTCGGTTCGTGAAGGATTGAATTCACTGTGCGTAATCCCTGTACCCGCC
>CAZIGP010000565.1:0-3828 GCA_964538425.1 uncultured Pirellulales bacterium
CCGAGTCGGTCGGCTTTCTGAATGATGCGACCTTCTGTAGATGTAAGAAACGTAAAAGTTAAAAAAGCATGAACTTTAATTGGTTTCTCGACGGCCCGATTGTTGGTGTCTATCTGCTGGTGACGATGGTCGCCGGCTTAGCTGTGCGCAAGTATGTCGGCAAGGTAGAGGACTTTCTCGTCGCTGGGCGAGAGATGAATCTCCACCTCGGTATCGCCTCATTGGCAGCTACCGAATTTGGCGTGGTGACCTGCATGTACTCTGCGCAAAACGCTTATGACAAAGGGTTCGCCGGCGCCACTCCAGGAATTCTAGCCGCGTTGGCGATGTACTTTGTCGGAGCAACCGGATTGTGCATCGAACCGATGCGGAAGGCTGGAGTCGTTACTATTCCCGAATTCTTTGAAAAGCGATTTGGACGAGGTATTCGCTGGTTCTCAGGCCTGGTGATTGTCTTAGGCGGTCTGCTCAACATGGGAGTCTTTTTGCGTACCGGTGGAGAATTCCTGGTCTTTGCATCAGGCCTCGATCCCGATTATCTCGAGGTCACGATGACCGTGCTGTTGGTGGGCGTGTTGATTTACACGATATTGGGGGGCATGTTGTCGGTTTTGGTAACCGACTACTTGCAGTTTGTGGTGCTGAGCGTCGGATTGCTGGCAATCACTGTATTGATTCTCGCCAACATTGGCTGGGATGCGATGGTTAGCGCTGTCTCGGATCGCTATGGTCCGGGAGGGTTCAATCCGTTTATCAACGAGACCATGGGGCCAGCTTACGTTGTTTTTACTGCCGTCATATCCTTCGCCGTCATGATTACTTGGCAAACCAACATTCAGCGCGTTCTAGCAGCCAAGGACAGCCGCACAGGCCGGCGAATTTATACCCATACTAGTTTTTTTCATGTCTGTCGATTTATTTTGCCAGGCATCTGGGCGATTGCCGCGTTAGCGACCTTGACGCCAGAGACGGTGGGCAGCAACACATCTTATGCAATGCCTAAGTTACTGGCGATGGCCGTCCCCACCGGTCTGAGTGGTCTGTTGATTGCCGCGATGTTGGCGGCCGACATGTCGACAGACTCGGCTTATTTGCTCACTTGGGGCAGCGTAATTTACAACGACTTACTCGGCCCACTGCGCCGTCGACAGCGCTGGACCCAGCGATTCGGACTGTTGGTGAACCGATTGATTATTTTTGCACTCGGTATCTTTATTTTGTTCTATGGCTTGTGGTATCCCCTGAAAGGCGACATTTTTACTTACCTGGGTGTGACTGCCACGATTTACCTGTCAAGCATGTCGGTTCTGTTAATTGCCTGCTGTTACTGGAAGCGGGCCAACAATTGGGGCGCCGCATCCGCGATCGCCGTCGGGGCCGTGCTGCCGGTCAGCTACCTGGTGATGGAGCAGCTCCCGGACACTGTGGAGTTTGCTAAGCGGATTGGTCCCTATTATTCCGGAATCGCTACCTATGTGTTGGCTGCGGCGGCGATGATCGTTGGCTCGCTCGTCAAGCCGTTGTTCGTGGATCACTCAGAATCGACGGAGACAATTGCATGATCGATCACTGGTTTTGGTTTGCGCTGACGATAGCCTGCCTCGTTTGGTACTCGCTGGTCACGGTTTACGTCGCGGTGCGTGGCGCGTATGACATTCGCGGAATGCTCAGCCACTTGGGGGCTAAGAGGAGGATAAATGACGAGGCCGATCAATCAACTATGGATGAATAAAGGGCCGATGAACACACGTTTCCAATCGAACAGTATCTTGCGTCAGACAATTTCTGACAAAAGATTGCTAACGAAAATAAATCAAAATGGCACTTATCAAAATGCTGTCACAAGTTTTTGCATGCAGATGTCCGAGCATGCGTAGTGGCTAGCAGTCCGAACAAAGGTTGGGAGTGAAAACCAAATCGTGAGAATTATCGACTTTTTTGATCGCGGCTGTAGCTTTTTCCCCGACCGTCCGTTTCTCATGGACGAGTGCGTCACGCTCACGCATCGAGAAGCACAAGATTTGTCTCACCGGATTGTGAATGGTCTGATTGACGGAGGTCTTACTCCTGGGAAATCAGTCGTTGGGGTTTTGAGCCCGAATCATCCTTGCGCATTCCTGTGCGTCTTAGGCGCATTGCGGTCCTTCATCTGGCTTCCTCTCAATGCCCGCAACACGGTAGCTGACAATGTGGCGATTCTGTCGGCGCACGATTGCGAGTGGCTTTTCTACCACAGCGAACTTGCTGCGGAAGTTGACCAGATACGGCGTGAGGTACCCCAGATCAGGCAATTTATCTGCGTGGATCAAATCCAGGGGGGGTATCCTTTTCTAAACCGTTGGGCTGAGTCGTACCCGTCCAGTTCTTCATACCATCCGCAGCAGCCGAATGATGTATCTGTCATCTGGCCGACAGGCGGAACCACTGGACAATCTAAAGGCGTATTAACCACTCATCTTAACTGGGAGACCATGATCGCTAATTTTTTTGCGGCAATGCCGTATTGCAAGCCTCCGGTCCATTTAGTGGTCGCTCCGATGACGCACGCTGCCGGAGTTGTGGCATTTGCCTTGATGAGTATTGGTGCTACCAATATCTTCATGGCGAAGGCCGACCCGCTTCAGATTGCGGCAAATATCCAGAAACATCGGGTAACAACTCTATTCCTCCCGCCTACGGCCATCTATTCGATGTTGGCAACGCCGCGAATACGCGACTTTGATTATTCGTCGCTCAAATATTTTATTTATGCTGCAGCGCCGATGTCGGAAGAGAAACTGAAGCTGGCTATCGATGTTTTTGGGCCAGTCATGACGCAGACATTTGGTCAGGCGGAAGCGCCAATGATTTGTTGTTTTCTTTCGCCTAAGGATCATCTGGTGATCGACGATCCCGAAAAGCAACGTCGACTTTTGAGCTGTGGCCGACCAAGCGCGTTTACGCAGGTAGAAATTATGGACGACGACGGTGCTATTTTGGGTGTGGAGGCAAAAGGAGAGATTGTAGTTAGAGGCAACTTAGTAACCCTTGGTTACAACAATCAACCGGAAGCAACGGCGGAAATTCGACGCTTTGGCTGGCATCACACAGGTGATATCGGATTCAAGGACAAGGACGGGTACGTTTATATCGTCGATCGCAAACGCGACATGATTATCAGTGGCGGGTTCAATCTTTATCCGAACGAAATCGAGCAAGTGATCTGGTCTCACCCGGTAGTGCAGGACTGCGCTGTCATCGGTGTTCCGGATGAGAAATGGGGTGAGGCGGTCAAGGCAATCGTCGAACTCAAGCCCAATGCTCATGCGAGCGAGGTCGAATTGCTGACTTTCCTTCGCGAGCGTTTGGGAGGTTTGAAATGTCCCAAGTCAATCGAGATCTGGCCCCAGCTCCCACGTAGTCCGGTCGGTAAAGTGCTCAAGAAGGATATTCGCGAGAGATTCTGGATCGGTCGAAATCGAAACATATAGACGCTCTTTGAGGAGAGAAGCAATGCCAGGAAGAATTCAGGGAAAAGTCGCGATGGTGTTTGGGGCCGGCTCGATTGGCCAGGGGTGGGGAAATGGCAAGGCTACGGCGGTTTTGTATTCTCGCGAGGGAGCCAAACTGGCCATTGTGGATAACAACAAGTCGGCTCTTGATGAGACGGCCGATTTGCTTAGATCCGAAGGAAGCGAATGCCTGGCACTTTTGGCAAATGTCACAGACAACAAACAGGTCAAAGCTGTTGTCGATGCGACCATGGAGCGTTTTCACCGTATCGACATACTTCAGAACAACATCGGCTTTGCAAGTCTAGGTGGTCCTGTGGAACTCGAAGAGGAGATT
>CAZIGP010000566.1:0-3818 GCA_964538425.1 uncultured Pirellulales bacterium
ATATCGCATACCTTAACTCTTTTGACTCAAAAACGATCGATCAAAGTATTGGCTACTCCACCGTATGATTTGCTTATCAGCCCACTATTAAAGAAACTGGACTCCAGCGCCCAAGTCGAAGTGTCCACCTGGCACGTTACTAATAAAACACTGAAACAGATTGAGGAAGAAGCCAACAAAGTTCGGGAGTTACGACCTGATTTAGTAATTGTTGCCGTACCACTCATGCCTTCAGCCGAAACAACTTTAGATTTTGCACGTTCCTATAGAGTGATTTTAAATCGACTGTTCAGTTTTGGGATCCGAGAATGGGACGTACTAGTTCTACCGCCATCGTTTTTACAATCCCTGCACAACCACGAAGATCGCTTTCAAAATCAATTGGTGCAACGTCTGATTCTCGCTCAAGACCTAACCTTACTTTCATCCCGCTCAGATAACAATAAGTCTGCCACCGATCAATTCGAAGACTGGATTGAGAATCAATTTGCTATTGCGAACAAAAATCGAACAGCACCCTAAAGGTAGATATTATTCCGACGAATTGCCATCGATCTGGTACATGAGCAGGCACGAATGGAACGAATTGCGATTGAAACACATTATCTTGACTCATGTGATCTGGCCGAACTTACAAACTTGGTGCGTGGTTGGGCACAGCTTATTACATTGCCTTCGCGAACCACTGAAGAAATTGCTTACCGCGAAATCCTACAAGCAGCATCAATCGTGATTGGGTCGCCTCGCCCTTCATGGGTTGTTGGAACAAAAATTAATTTAATTCAGTTGGCAGGAGCAGGCTACGAAGACTATGTTGGCATTGGCCTGGATGCCCAAGCAAATCTCACGCTGTGTAACGCTCGTGGTGTTTTTAGCCTTGGCATTGCTGAACACACGATTGCACTTATGTTGGCATTTTGCAGAAACTTGCCTCACTACTTTGCTGCACAGCAATCAAAGCAATGGGCACCTCAATATGACAACTTTCCAGAATTGACAGGCCAGACCTTAGTAATCGTCGGTCTCGGTAGCATTGGCTGTGAAATTGCCAAGCGTGCTTTTGGATTAGGTATGCGAGTTTTGGGAGTGCGGCGCAACACAAGCGATCCTCTGCCTGCTGGCGTCGAACAAGTGTTATCCATGCAACAGCTCCCCCAAATGCTAAAGCTTGCCGATCATGTTGCAGTTGCATTACCAGGAGGAAAAACTACGCGTCATCTTATAAACAGCGACATGCTTTCACAGATTAAAAAGGGGGCATTCTTGTATAACGTTGGACGGGGCAACTCGGTCGATGAATCTGCGCTTATTGCTGCTCTGAATTCAGGTCGCCTTTCTGGTGTCGGTTTAGATGTGTTCGAGCAAGAGCCGATACCTTTTGATAGCCCCTTGTGGAGAATGCCACAAGTAATTATCACGCCACACATTGCCGGATATTCACAAAATTCCAAAAAGAGATTCGGTCGGCTTGTGATTGAAAATTTGCAACGACATCACGCAGGCCTCTCATTACTCAATAAAATTTCTCTATCTGAGCTTTCTGGAACGAACCAATAACAAGTTATGCCTTAACAAGTCACCATGAAAATTAAGTCATTTGAAATCCGACTTCTTAAAATTGATTCCACCGATTATTATCGTCGACTGTTTATTGATCTAGCTAAGACTTGGCATTGGCTGCTTTTAATCGCTCGAACAGACGAAGGTTTGGAAGGCTATTCCACGTGCTTTTTCCCGCGCAACGAAGGTCCCGGCATGGCACACTTGTTGCGAGATTTCTATGCCCAAGATCTTATTGGGTTGCCTCTGGATAATCATCGTCAATGGTGGGATATGGCGATGGCAAGGCAAAGGCACATCTACGGACTTAGCGATGGCATCGTGGGTATTCTCGATGTGCTGTTGTGGGACCTGCGTAGTAAAGCTTCAAACCTGTCATTGGCAGCAATGCTCGGAGGTACGACCCGAACCAAATTGCCATGTTATCAGACGAGTCAAAATGCTCGAATGACCCCAGAACAAGTTTATGCCGACGTACAGCAAGTCGCAGCTTCTGGGATTCAAGGCTATAAATTGCAAATGTGGGAAGGTCCCAAAAAGGATATTCCTCGATTACGTGCCGCTCGCGAAGCTGTTGGCGATTCTTTTCCGCTCATGTTCGATGCCGTTGCCGGATACGACTTTGAACAGGCAATGATTGTGGGGCGAGAGCTCGATCGATTGAACTACAAGTGGTTTGAAGAGCCAATTCCTGATCGACAATACCGCCAATTACGTCGATTGGCGCGAGCAATTAATACGCCTATTCTTACGGCTGAAACCTTACGACTACAAGAAATGCCTGAGGCGATTCGGCAGGGAGTCGGCGATAGTTATCGTGGCGATGTATATATCAAAGCTGGAGTAACGGGTATGAGACAGCTTATCGCAATGTGCGAATTAAGCGGTGACCAGTTTGAAGTACATACGGCAGTAAATCCACTTATGGATCTGGCAAATCTACATCTTGCATGCAGTACAAGACTTGGCCAATTCTTTGAGATCCACTCTCCTGAAGCACGCCAGGGGCTAATCGACGATGCGCTTGCACCTGATGCCGAAGGTAATATCCATCTAACCACTGGACCGGGGCTTGGTGCCAAGCTCGATTGGAGCTGGATTGATAATCATACTTTATCTACATGGCTATCATAGTTACTGCATTTTATTTAATAGAATATTTACAGTTTTTAATCGCAAATTCCTTAGAACCCAAAGCTGTAATACACAACATTCATAAGAATGGCTTTATTCTTTAAAAATCTGCTAGTCATTCGGCGCATGAGCACGATATTCGTGATCATAATTATTCATGCCCAGCAAAGCGTAGCGGAAGATAATCTAAAAACCATCGATAATGGAGTTTCATCATGGTTGCAGTGGGAAGAGCTTCCGTCACTTCCCGAACCTTCGGGCCTGGCAGCTGCATTTGTGGGAACATCGGATGATACTCTGCTTGTAGCGGGGGGAACTAATTGGCACAGCACTCCATCAAGCTCTAATCCTGGCATTAGCAACGCAATTTATGCACTCATTCGGCAAGATCAGTCTTATTGGTCACTTGTTGGCCGGTTACCAATGCCACTTGCAGAAGGGGCTGCTGTCTCTTATTCCAATGAAATCATTTGCATCGGAGGACGCAACGCCTCAGGTTGTTCGTCCGAAGTTTTTCGAATGCAATGGGTTGCGGACAAGAAACAAGTTCGAATTTCTCCTTTGCCGGCACTGCCTTTGCAACTGCGTTTTCCGGCAGCAGCGATTATCGGCTCTACGGTCTATGTTGCCGGCGGTTTAGAAGATGATGGCAAAGTCAGTGGCAACTTTTGGTCGTTGGATCTTAATAACCCGATCCAATGGCAAACAAAAGCATCTTGGGCTGGTCCGCCCCGATATGGTGCGGCAATGGTTGCCCAAGCTAATGGCGAACGAACTTGCTTATTTTTAATGGGCGGCAAATCTGCAAATACGCTGCTAAACGATGCATATTGCTACGACTCTAAAACAAATACGTGGCGCACCATTGCCGCGCCCCTTTCCGCTAGCTGCCAATCGGGTGGAGCTTTTGTGTTCGAAGGTGAAATATGGATGGTTGGCTGTTGGCCATCGTCCGATCAAGCCCATATTTACAATCCGAGCACCGATAGCTGGCGACGGGGGCCAATTTACAACTTCGATCACCAAGGTCCCGGGGTCGCGGTGTTCATGAACCGCCCATTTGTGCTGGGCGGCGGACCGACCTCGAGCGGCTCAAGGATTGTTGAATCCCTTATCGCCGGCAC
>CAZIGP010000567.1:0-3802 GCA_964538425.1 uncultured Pirellulales bacterium
GTGATCGTATGGTCTGCCGTTAGCGATTACGGTCCTGCCATACAGCAAGCATCTGCTCAAATTCAATTCGGCCGGCGTGTGCAAATCCGCTCTGGTGAGCAGAATGAGGCCGAAGGTGGCGTTTTCCTGCCACTCGATCGAGATGCAACTCGTCAACTGGAACGCGGCAAACAATTGCTCGAGGAAGATCGCTATAGTGACGCTGTGACGCTGCTCGACGACATTTTGAAGCGCAACGAAGATTATTTTTTCAAACCCAACGACAGTAATGCCGTTCATCGAAGTTTGAAGATGGAGGCGCAACGGCTCATCGGCAATATGCCGCCAGAGGGCCTTAAGGCCTATGAACTACAATTCGGGACGCGCGCCCAACAAATGCTTTCAGAGGCTTCCACGGAAGGTGACGTTACAAAGCTAGAGGCGATTGCGCGACGCTTTTTTCACACACAAGCCGGTTATCAAGCCACTTTGCTGTTAGGAAAGCGATATCTTGATCATGCCCAGCCTTTGGCAGCCGCTTTATGTTTTCAACGGTTGCTTGATACGAAGCAAGCTACGACTTTCGAACCCTCGCTTTCGCTGATGGCGGCAATGAGTTGGCTACGAGGTGGCATGCCTCAGCGGGCCGGCGACGTCATGATGGCACTGCGAAAAAACAATCCCAAAATGACTGTGCGTTTGGGAACGGTGAAAGTGCCGACATTTCCTGACGGCCGAACGGCAGTTGCTTGGTTACAGTCTGCTTTGGGCAAGTCGCCGAAAATCAAGTTTGCCGATACTCAGCAATGGGCCATGCATCGCGGAAACCCTTCGCGAAACTCGATTAGTTCTGGCGGCATGCCACTACTCAATCCGCGGTGGCGAGTTTCGACCACCAATCATCCGACTTTAGAAAAATCGCTACTCGAATTGCGTAAACGTTATGCCGAGGAAGGACAGGCACCGTTGCCGGTCATGCAACCACTGGCCGTTGGCGATTTGGTACTGATGCGTACTCCTCGAGAAGTGTTGGCCATTGACTTTGTCACAGGCAAGCGATTGTGGCCGATTCGCACGAACGATTCATCCTGGGAAACGGCGCCATCGGCGGAATTTTCAGGACCCATTGCACAGGGGATGGGGGCCCAAGCAAATCCAGCCCTCACAGATCGATTTTGGAGCGATGCCACTCAAGGCACGCTTTCCAGTGATGGAGCACGGTTATATCTCATTCAAGATGCCATCGACAAAACTGATCGACGCGACGTAAATCGACGTCTGCAAGTGCAGTTTGAACTTCCAAAGCCTTATAACAAGCTCACCGCTTGCGATTTGGAAACTCAAGGCAAGTTGAAATGGGCCGTGGGAGGCCCTACAGGTGAAGACGAACCTCAATTAGCGGGCGCTTATTTCTTGGGTCCGCCTTTGCCGTTGCAAGGCAAGCTTTATGTGCTGGCGGAAATCAATGGCGAGATCAAATTATGTGTGCTCGAAGCGACGACAGGCCGCATGGAATGGTCGCAGCAGTTGGCGGTGGTTGAGCAAACCATCCTGCAAGATTCGTTGCGGATGATGGCTGGCTGCACGCCTAGCTTTACGGATGGTGTTTTGATTTGTCCGACAGCAGCGGGCACGATCGTTGCGGTGGATACGACGAATCGCTCTTTGTTATGGGCCTTTCAATATTCTCGCAGTTTGCAGTCCTATCAAAATAATGCCATTTTTCGAGGCAACCCATTTGGAATTCCTGCTGGAAATAACGGCGTTGCCGAACGGTGGAGTGACTGCACGGCGATTATTGCCGATGGTCACGTTTTGTTTTCACCGGTGGAAGCGGACGAGTTGCATTGCCTCAACCTCGTGGATGGCAAACCACAATGGAAACCTGTTCAACGCGGCGAGAATTTGTATCTCGGTGGAGTCTATCGCGGCAATGTCATTCTAGTTGGCAAGCGCAGCGTGAATGCCATCCGTTTGTCGGATGGCCAATCGGCTTGGAAACAACAACTGGAACTTCCCGATGCCGCCATGCCCAGCGGGCGAGGCTTTATTAGCGGCAACGATTTTTTTCTGCCACTTACCACGGCGGAAGTCGCTCGCATCGATATTTCCACAGGCAAAATTACTCATCGGGAAAAATCTCGAAAGGGAAGCATCCCCGGCAATTTGATTTGCTATCGAGGAGAGGTGATCTCGCAAGGAGTCGACTATTTAGAAACTTTTTATCAGCTTGAACCTTTGCAAGAACGTATTGCCGAGGCGCTGACTAAAAATCCGGACGATGCATGGGCGCTTGCGCATCGGGGTGAAATTGAACTTGAAGAGGGCCGGCTGGAGCAAGCAGTGGCTGACATCCGCCGGGCTTATCGCGCAGACCCAACACCGTTTACCCGTGATTTGCTCGTGGAGTCATTTGTTTCGGCGCTAGCGCAGGATTTTAACAAATATCAGTCGCTGATTTCCGAGCTCGAGCCGTTGATTCATTTTGATCAAGAACGCGCCCGATTTTTGCGTGTTGTCGCCGGAGGTTTGCATCAACAAGGGAAAACATCCCAAGCGCTCGATGCGTATCTGAAATTAGCGGAACTGCCACTGCCTCCGGATGACGAGTTAGATGAAGTTGAAACAGAACGCAATGTTCGACGAGACCGCTGGATTCGGGCAAATGTCAATGAACTGATCGCAAGTGCTGGAGCAGAAGAACGCGCCAAAATCGATACCATTATCCAGGGTCGATTGAATTCTGCCACAAGCGAGCGAGGACCTCGCCTGTTGCGGCAATTTTTAAATTATTTCGGGGATCATCCGGCCGCCGATCAAGCGCGCGAATTATTGATCGAACAAACCAATGGCCCCTTGGTACTTTTAGAGCGCGAGCAATTATTGCGCAAGCTGGAGTTATCTTCGGATCGAGGACGCCGAAAAGATGCGGCGATCAAATTAGCATCACTCATGCGAGATGCCGGGCAAGAGCATGATGCCCTTGAATATTATCGCCGTTTGAGCGCCGAGTTTCCTGATCAACGCATCGACGGCAAGACGGTAGAGCAAATGCTTAGCGAGTTGCCTCGTGAATCGCCTTTGCGTCGGGTTGCAGCACGCCAGTCACCTTGGCCTGAGGGCGAAGTGGTTGTCGAAAAAGGCAATCGTCTTCGAAACGCGTCTTACGTGCCGATGTTTCAAGCGATTGAAATTCGCGGGCCACGCGCGCCATTTTTCGATCAACTGACCGTCGGTTGGTATCAGCAGACTGGCGGCGAATTGGTGGCTCGTGATGGTTGGGGAATCGAACGTTTTCGATTGTCTCTGAATGACAATCAGCGTGCCGGATACAATGTTGTGCCCAACATCGCTTATGCAATGACTTATTGTCATTTGATGGTGCTCTACACCGGGAATCAGATTTTGGGAATCGACACGTTGCGATCTGCTGAAGGAGCCGCGGGAAGAATTCTCTGGCGGCAAGAGATCGGCGATCCGGGCGCCAACGATGTTCATTTTGATGGCGCTGTCCGCCAATTTCGGAATTGGACTTCGAATCGAAATAGCAGTCGGGGAAGGCAATCGAGCTGTTTAGGATTGGTCAATGCCAACGGCGTATTCATCCAGCGAGGACGTGAAATCATGGCGCTCGACCCGCTCACGGGTAAGACGCTTTGGGTGCGGCATGTAGGTTCTACGAATTGCGAAATTTTTGGCGATGAAGAAGTCGTTATCGTTGCGCCACCCGATGCACGAGATCGCAAGGCCTTCGTGCTCCGGGCTCTCGATGGCAGCCTCTTAGGGTCGTGCCGCTTGCCTGCCATTGAGCAACGTTGGATTT
>CAZIGP010000568.1:0-3189 GCA_964538425.1 uncultured Pirellulales bacterium
ACTCCCACACCCGTCTTACCGCTGCAATGCAATACTTCTTCAGGCTTGGTGCCTAGCACTTGTTGCATTTCTTGCTTGACTTCGTCAGGCCGAGCATGCTTCAAATCGACTTTGTTCAGCACCGGAACGATCTCGAGGTTGTGCTCCATGGCCGCCAGGGCATTGGCGACAGTTTGAGCTTCGACGCCTTGAAACGCATCGACTAGCAAAATCGCTCCTTCGCAGCATGCCAGACTTCGCGAAACCTCGTAATGAAAATCAACGTGGCCCGGCGTATCGATCAAGTTCAATTCGTATTCCTGCCCATGGAATGTGTAACGCATGGAAACTGCGCGGGCTTTAATGGTAATGCCACGTTGGCGTTCTAGTTCCATGTCGTCGAGCAACTGCTCGCGCAGCTCACGTTTTTGCACGGTGCCAGTTTGCTCGATCAATCGATCGGCCAAAGTGCTTTTGCCGTGGTCAATGTGGGCAATAATGCAAAAGTTACGAATATAACGTTGATCAGGCATTTGAAAGGATTCAGGAGTCAGGAAAATAGTAGCCGCGGATGTATATCCGCGGAAACGAATAGGTGAGCCAGCCTATTCATCACCAGATCGATCAGTCTGCCAGCGTTGCAACAATCATCCATTCTGCAACCGCCGAAATTCGGCTCGTGCCAGGCCTGCCGCGCCGATGTAACCGGCATCGCTGCCGAGCACCGCATAGTCAATTGTGGTTTGCTGAGCCGGAATGGGGAATGCCCGACGATGAACTTCTTCCTTGATTCGCTCTAAAAATCGTCGGCCAAGTGGGGAATGATGGCCTCCAAAGGTCATTGCCCCCCCTAAAACCACGCCATTAGGGTCGATCGTGTGCATCAACGAGGTAATGCCAATGCCTAAATAAAACGCCGTGTCCATCACCAATTGCAAGGCAAAAGCATCTCCTGCCTCAGCTTCCTCCCCAATCAGCTTAGGGGTTAGTTGCTCCCCTTTTTCAAACCGGCGAGTAATCGAGGTTTTTGCGCCGGCTTGTAACGCTTCGTCTGCTCGCTTAATGACGGCCGTAGCACTGACGTATGCTTCCAAATGCCCGCGGCCGCCACAGGCACACAACCGGGCTGTGTCGTTGTAATCGATAATAAGATGCCCACATTCGGCACCGTGACTATGCTCGCCATCGATGGACCGATCTCCCACAATAATGCCACCGCCTAAACCTGTTCCTAGCGTCAGCAGCAACATACTGTTGAATTCGCGGCCGGAGCCAACCCAGTATTCGCCGTAGGCTGCTGCACCCGCATCGTTGGCAAACGTAACCGGCAATCCACAATGTTCTGCAAGCCGGTCACGAATCGGAAAATCCTCCCAGCCTCGCAAATTAAATGGAGTAAGAAACTTGCCTGCAGGAATATCCATGGTCCCTGGAGTGCCAAGTCCAACTCTTTTTACATCACTGGGCTGCAAACCAGCTTCTTGGATGATTTTGAGCACGTTGCGACCTGTCCTGGCCGCACCAGCTTCAGGCCCTTCTGGCACAGCCGTGGGCACGGTGAGATATTCCAACGTTCTACCAAGGTCATCAACCAAACCAATTTTGATATTCGTGCCGCCCAAATCAACGCCAACAAAAAACGGTGGCTGGGCTTCTTGGCGTGAAACAATAGGACGAGCTGTAATCATGCCCCAAAAGGTACGCGGGGACGCTCACAATCGCAAGAGCAGAGGTTGGCATCGCACCTTGGTGAAAATTAAAAAAAGTCCTAGAAAACCTTGGATATTGATGTCGATAGACAGTCGCAAACCATTGTGGGTACAATCAGTGTCAGACGCTTTCTGCCCCTACTTTGTTTCACTCGATATTCACCACGATGCAGCTTTTAGTTTGCACAATTGTCGTATTATCTTTCTCGCCGATCCTTTTTGCAGGCGAGCCTAAACCTCTCACCGATGGGAGCGAGAATGCCCCTAAGACCGTTGATTTTGCCCACGAAATCGTGCCGCTGATAAAAACCCACTGCGCCAAATGCCATGCGGGCCGACAGCAGGAGGGGGATTTTTCGATGAATACGCAACAATCGTTGCTAAAGTCGAAAGTGGTGATACCTGGCAAGAGTAGCGAAAGTGAATTGATAAACCGAGTCACTTCGGAAGATCCTGATGTCCAAATGCCACCAGAGGGCGAGCGGCTGACGCCCGAGCAAGTCGATTTATTGCGGCAGTGGATTGATGATGGGGCAAAATACGAGGATGGATTTTCGTTTGCCAGCAAACACAGCTCGTCGCTCCCTTTGACGCTGACAAAGCCTGAAGTTCCGCCAAGCCAATCGCACAATCATCCGATCGATCGCATTGTCGAGGCCTATTTTGCCAAGAATAAGGTGCCGTTTCCGCCGCCGGTCGATGATGCAACCTTTGCCCGCCGTGTTTATCTCGATCTCGTGGGTCTGCTGCCAAAAACAGAAGAACTACAAACGTTTCTTGCCGATCGATCTCCCGACAAACGCGAACGGTTGATCGATCAATTATTGGCTCGAGACGTCGATTACGCCGATCATTGGTTCACGCTGTGGTGCGACTTGCTGCGGAACGATTTTACCGGCACTGGCTATATCGACGGTGGCCGCAAGCAAATCACCGGCTGGCTCTACAATGCGCTGCAAACGAATCTACCTTACAACCAATTCGTGCGTGAGCTGATTGCACCATCGCCGGAATCAGAAGGTTTTATCAAAGGCATTAAATGGCGCGGTAATGTGAACGCTAGCCAAGTAACGGAAATGCAGTTTTCACAAAACGTGGCCCAAGTGTTTTTGGGAATCAATTTGAAGTGTGCCTCCTGCCACGACAGCTTCGTAAGCGATTGGAAGTTGGTCGATGCTTACAATTTGGCTGCGGTGACCGCCGACAGACCCATGGAACTGCACCGTTGCGATGTGCCGCAGGGTAAAACGGCCAAGCCGGCGTTTTTATTTGGAGAACTGGGGAGTATTGATGCGGAAAAGCCGCGAACAGAACGTTTAAAGCAGCTTGCGGAGCTGATCACCAATCCTCGCAATGGCCGTTTGCCGCGGACGCTAGTTAATCGTTTATGGCATCGCCTGCTGGGGCGAGGCATCGTGCATCCGGTGGATGCGATGGACACCGATCCCTGGAGTGTTGATTTACTCGATTATCTATCTTCTGAACTGGTTAACAACGGTTA
>CAZIGP010000568.1:3199-3795 GCA_964538425.1 uncultured Pirellulales bacterium
ATGACGTCAGAAAACTGCTGCGGTTGATTGCCACTTCGCAAATTTACCAAGCCCGCTGCGTCCCGCCCCTCAATCCCAATAGCGATCAAGGGCCAACCTTCACCGGTCCGATTGCCAAACGCATGACCGCTGAGCAGTTTATCGACGCTGTTTGGCAAATTACTGGAGCCACACCTACGAAAACCGCAACAGAATTTCCCGACCGCAGTAACCTCCCCGTACGCGCATCCTTGGTTGTCGGCGATCTTCTCATGCGTTCACTTGGTCGGCCTAATCGAGATCAGGTCATTACGACTCGGCCGGAAGAGCTGAGTATGCTTGAAGCTCTGGATCTGACGAACGGCCAAGCGATGACTGAATACGTACAAAAGGGAGCGGAGCATTTGCAGCAGCAAGAATCTTCCCGGTCTCTCGACGAAACAATCGACTCGCTTTATCTGGCTGCCTTGAGTAGGCGGCCCAGTCAAGATGAATTGACCACGGCCAAACAAATCATCGGCAAATCTATGAATGAAGATGGCTTAGCCGATTTACTTTGGTGTGTGTTTGTATTGCCGGAGTTTCAACTCGTAAAATGATACGCAGGTGCCTTATGG
>CAZIGP010000569.1:0-3788 GCA_964538425.1 uncultured Pirellulales bacterium
CTGCGCCGGAGGCATCAGCCATCGGCCGGAAGAAGCGGTCGAGGAGGCCGACGTTGCCGTCGCCTTAGAAGTACTATGGCGATTTGTGAATAAACTCGCCTAACCAAAACGTTGCCGTTTATGCAGCTCGACGAGTAGGAATCATTGATCCGTCGTTAGAAATTTCTACAGATTCAGTTTGGTGATCATAACTTTCCACGGCATCCCCCACCCAAGGCACGAGCGGCTTTTTGCGCGTTAGCCACGACAAAAACGCCGGCAGACATAGGAGCGAAGCCAAAGTGCAAGCGGTCACGCCTAGCGTCAACACGCGCCCCAAGCTTTGCAGCCCACGATGGCTGGCAATCATCAGGCTGCCGAAGCCAATGATCGTAGTAAGTGCATCGACCAGCACGGCCACCGCCGTCGCTTGCGACATACGGTAGCGGCCCGATTGTTCCAAATACTCATGCACGATATGTACACCGTAGTCGATGCCAATCCCTAAGAGTAAAGGCAACGCGATAAGATTGGCTGGATTTAACGGCTGCCCTAAAAATCCCAGTAGCCCAAAAGTAGTTATCAGTCCCATCACTAAAGGCAGCGCGGCTAAAACGCAGTGAGTGAAATTACGGAAATCGAGATAGAGCACCGCCACAATCACCAGTAGCGCATAGATCGCCGCCTGCTCGAAGCTTTGTTTCATTTCCAACGATGCTTCGTAGGCTTGCAGCGGGTTGCCAGTAGCACGCGGATCGACGCTACGTACCTCATGCACAAATTTGCCGAGCGCCTCCATATCCCAAATGTTGCCACGGCCATAAATTTTCAGTAAATGCTTGTTGTTTTTCCCCACAAATCGATTGACTAAACTTTGCGGCAAATCGTTAAGTTCTGGCGGCGCGGGATTTGCCACCGATCGCAGGGCATGTAGCCGGCTTAGCAATTCACCAGCCATCTGCTGTTGAAATTGCGAAATCTTCGCATAACACTCCGCCGCTGGTAAACGGCGCAACGTGTCGCGCAGCAGTTCCAAACGACGGGCACAAGCGGTTCCAGCAGGATTTTGTAGTGCTGCCTGTTGAGCCTGAGCCAACGTGGCGCCAAGCTCATCTATCGGGTCAATCGCCACCGTCGGCGGACGTTCGGCCAAATCAGCCAATCGCTTGCCAATATTTGCAATGATCTGCTGCTTTGCTTCTTGGTCACTGGGCAACAAAGAAACAATTTCCTCGGTTCGCTCCACGCTTGGCAACTTCAAAAAATTCGCTTTGCGTGCCAGCAATTCATCCCGGCTTTCTGCGATCGATAGCGCGTACCACATGCTTTGATCGCATTCAGAAAGCAGCTTGCGTTCTAGCTCGACGCTTTCCAAACCTTGCGGCTGCATATTCAACAAGTTGTGGTCGTACCACAACTCTTTCATGCCGATGCCTGTGATGACTGTCGCCACCGCGCCGCCAAGGATCATCAACCGCGGCACTTTCAATAGTGGGTTGATCCAAGAATGAATCGGCAGCGGCACAGGATTGGACACGCCAAAGCGAGTATGATCGACCACGTGAATGAGCGCTGGCAGCACAAACAGTTGAGCCACGCAGCACAGCAAAATCCCTCCCCCGGCGATAATGCCCAGCTCGGCCACACCGACAAAGCGAGTCAACCCTGCCGCAAAAAATGCAACCGCCGTGGTGATAGCTCCCGTGGCAATGCTCGCGCCAACGGTGCGTGTCGTCTCGACGAGTGATTCCTCACATTCCATACCGGCACGGCGATACTGCATGTAGCGCGAAACGTAATAAGTGCCGTAGTCGATGCCGATGCCGATCAGCGTCACCGTGAACGTAACGCTCAGAATGTTTAAGTGGCCGACCGTGAGCGTGACATAGCCGAACGACCACGCCATCCCAATAAGCAACACGGTATTAGCCATCACGGCATGACGCACGCCTCCAAACCCGGCCACGATCACCAGCACCACGCCTCCAAACGATAGCAAGCTGGCCCAAAGCATCGACGATTGGCTGGCTCGCATTTCGTCGTTTTCCATGATCGGCAGGCCCGTCAAACCAATTTTCACTTCGGGATGACGAGCACAAGTCTGGGCAATTAACTGCCGCAGTGCATCGATGGCCTCGTTACCGCGTGCAAATTCGTCTTTTCCCACCGTCAACCGTAGCAGGACGAAGCCGAGTTTTCCTTCGCGGGCCACCAAATATTCGGTGCCAAGTTCACTTAAGGTCGAAAGTGATGCTGGCATTCCCAACCAGGGAGATTGATATCGCTGCGTAGGACTAAACGCGGCAACCAAACCGTCAGTCAATGCTTCAAGTTGTTGTAGTGCAGCCGTGGCATCCAGGCCTTGCACTCCATGGTTGGCTGCTACCAATTGCTGCACATAACCTGTGGCCAGTTTGCCAACCTGTAACTGCGACCATTCCCCGCCGGCAATGGCCAAAGCGCCACTCAGAAAACCATTGACCTTCTGCAATTCTTCAGCCGAGAGATAGTGCAACCCCTTGGCACGAATTTTGGTGAGATCGACTTCATGCAAGATCGCATGAAACAAACGTTTTTCTTGGCTAAGTGTTGCAGAAAGTTCGACGAGCACAGGCACGACACGATCGCGGCTTTCTCCTTCCACAACAATCACCGCATCGTCTTCGTCGCCAAACTCATCGATGTATTCAATCCATAAGCGGTTGTAATCGCTTTTCGGGTTGAGCAAATCGAGTCGGCTGCTTTTGTAATTGAGCCGCGTGGCGGTCAGCACTCCGCAGAACACGGCAAGCCCCACGGCAATCGCCAACGTGGCCATCGGAAAACGCAGTGTCAGCCGCGTCAGCGCAATAATCGGCGCAGAAAGAATCGACCGCGACGCGCCATGAGCGTCGTGATGAGCGCTAGCTTGATCCTTCCCTGAATCAAGATTTAACGCGGAATGAGCGTCGTCGCCTTCCTGCGGCATCAAGCACCATCCATGGTTGCCGAGCGGGGGGAGAAATTTGGTATCCGCGGCCTATCAAATTCTAAGCCGCTGAAAGCCGAAAATTCTAGCGATCTTTGGTGTTACAACCAACCTCAGTACAGCTTGCGAGACAGACATAAATTCTACTCACAAAGCCCATGCCAGCTATGCTAGCTTGGAGTGGCCTGGGCGCGGTACCAGAAGCGTCAGGGAATAATCAAACTTCCATCCTCTCGAAATTCAAACGCTCCCCAAGCGACTTCCCACATGTGGCCGTCGGGATCGGTAAAATATCCTCCATAACCGCCCCAAAAAGTGTCTTGAGCAGGCTTTTCAATTTTGCCACCAGCGGCTTCGGCTTGCTGCAAAATACGATCGACATCTTCTCGTTCACGAACGTTGTGCGCCACCGTGATACCGGTAAATTTTGGCCGTTCGGATCCCGCATTCAGGCCAATATCTTTTGCCAACTCCGGTAGTGGATAAAGCGCAAGACAGGTACCTTGAGTCTGAAAAAATACCACTCCCTTGTCAGCTCCCCAAGTCGTCGGCAGGCCGAGGCCATCTCGATAAAAGCGGAGAGATGCTTCAAGGTCTTTCACGCCGAGCGTAATCAAGCTGATCCGTGGTTCCACTTCGAGGCTCCGTGATTCATCATCAACTTAGTTTTAACGATAACCAACTACACCCGCTTCACAATGACAAACCAAGATTTTGGGCCACCAGGGCTAAAGTCCGCGCCTTTGAAATTCGGATTGATCTCAAACGACGTTGGCTCAATCGATTCAATGGCCCAACCATTTGCAAATGCAACCTGCACGTCTTGCTTCGAAATCCGCCG
>CAZIGP010000570.1:0-3780 GCA_964538425.1 uncultured Pirellulales bacterium
GATAAACGGGGTGAATTTCTGGGCTCGTGCCCGTTTAATCCACCAGTTTGTTCCCGCAAGTCTTTATCCGCAACTTTTTCGGCCTAAGTCGCTTGCAGTACTAGGTTTGCCACTTGAATGCCGCTGGTGATAGTGCCGACAATTCCTACATAGCCTTGGTCAGAGCCGCAAATCAGTAAGCCTTCAAATGGTGTTTTTGCATCGTACCGTTTTTGTGGCGCGCCGTACACTGCCCCTTGATCATGTCCTGTGAAGCGTACAACTGTTGTCGGCGTAAACATGTCGTGGGCGACAATGTGAGAGCGGAAGTCGGTAACATGTCGTACCGCCGCAGCCAACATTCGATCGTACCATTCGGCTTTGCTAGCGGCGTATTCGCCTGTCGATAGCGCTGCCCAGCCTTGGTAATTGGCTAATGCCGTAAATCGAAGCGAACCTTCGGTTAAATTACCTTCCTCGTAGGCGTAATTATTCGGTGAGCAAATAATTCCGCTGCTTACGTCAGCCAGTTCGTTAGGTTTAGCATAATGAAACCGCTCGCTGTCATTATAAAACACGATGGTTTCATCGAAGCCAAACTCACAAGGTTGGCAATCGAGCGTGCAAATTGATTCGATAAATGAAAGCTCTCCGGGCTTGTAGTCTGGCTTTCGATCTTTCGGCCAATGACAAAGCCGCAGGGTTTCATTCCAGCCTGCTGAAGAAACAATTTTCTTGGTAGCCAGTTCCTCACCGTCATCCAAAACAACTCCGATGGCGCGGTCATTATCGCGAACGATTTGTTTCACTCCGGCACGCAATCGCAATTCTCCACCAAGCTCTTTAAACCGCCGCACAAGTTGCTTCAAAATCACACGAATCCCGCCATGCGGTCGAGCCAAACCTTCTAGAAATACCGCGCGGAACATGACGCTAAATTGGCCAAATTCCATGTCATGCTCACATGCATTGCCATAAAACATTACCGGGCAAAGCAGCATTTCGATTAGCAGCGGCTCTGTGATAATGGTGGAAAGAATCTCGCGCGTCGATGCCGTAGCTCGCGGCGACATCAGTTGATCGTAATCAAGAATCTCGTCGAGCAGCCGTCGATAATTTTCTCGTTGGTTTGGAAAGCAGCGTACAATTTCTTCCTGAAGCAGTGCCGGGTCGTTGTCGAATCGCAGCCGCGCCGAGGGAAAAGCAATCGCAGAACCTTTTTGTTCAGCCAGTCCAAAATCGTCCCACGAAAGGCGAAGTTGCCGGATCAGGCGAGGTAAAGGTCCTTTTTTTACATCGCGCCGTGCAAAGTTCGTAACAGCGTGCAAGCCAACGTCGTAGTTGCGATCGTTGAGCCGATAGTAGGAGTTGAGTCCGCCGATTGCGTAATGACGTTCCAAAATACAGACACGCTGGCCATACATCGCCAGCCGAATGCCCGCCGCAATCCCCGACATGCCCGCGCCGATAATGATGCAGTCGTACATGCGGAATCAGAATGAATGAAAGAGAGTTCTCTCTTTTTGCCGCATTATGCTTGCTGCAAATTTTTCATGAGCGGTTCAAGATATTTCACCGTGCCAGAAAGCGTAGCCAAATGGATGTAATCGTCTTCAGGAATTTGGATGCGGTGGCGCTTACGCAACTCCATCACGATGTCTAAAAAATCCATACTATCGAGTTCGATTTGCTCTCGTAGCGGCTTTTGATCGTCGAGGTTGCTAAGATTCTCATCGGGCACGATGTCAGAAAGAATATCAATAATTTCGTCACGAATTTCAGGAGAAGTCATGCTCTGCTCCGCAGAAGTTTTTAAAGGTCTATATGTTTTATGTTGCGCCAGGAACCTAGGCACCAAGGAGCCCAGATACCTTTCTTATAATCACCACCGAATTAATTCCCAACATTCCGAACGAGTTGTTCAAAATAGTTTCTACTTGTTTTCGTTCTTGAGGATCTCCCGTGACGAGCCCTTCTAACCGACATTCCGGGTCAGGCCGTTCAAGGTTGATCGTCGAGTGACAAACTCCGTCTGCGAATGCTGGGATATTGCCGGCAAGTTCCAAAGCTCCGGCTGCCCCCATCGCATGCCCAATGAAGCTTTTTGTGTTATTGAATCGCACACGATTGCTGCCACCAAAAACTTTTCTCAGCGCTTCACATTCTTGGGTGTCACCAGATGTGGTACCGGTGGCATGCGTGCTAACAATGTCGATTTCATCGGTCGACATTCCTGAGCGTTTTAGTGCCGCATGCACACATTCTGCTTGCCGGTCGGGGTTCGGCATCACAAAATCACTGGCATCGCTGTTGATTGCCCAACCCACCAACTCGCCGTAAATTTTTGCACCCCGGTCAATCGCATCGTTCATGCGTTCCAAAACATAGAGGCATCCACCTTCGGCTACCACAATGCCATTGCGGTCGGCATCGAACGGCCTTGAGGCTTTAGTGGGATCATCGTGGCTGGCCAGTGCGCCTTGCGCCTTGAAGCTCGCAAAAATTCCAAAAGTATGAATGCTTTCCGATACGCCGCCGGCAATGGCTACATCGCATTCACCGAGCATCAACATTTGCGCCCCTTGGATCAGCCCTGCATTTCCCGCTGCGCAAGCCGCACCGATGGTATAATGGGGACCCGTAATGCCAAGGTTTAAAGAAATCTCACCGGCTGGATTATTAGCGACCGTTCTTGGGTTATGATGATGTGACCAAAACTTGGTGTCGTAATCGAACGATTTCAGTTGATAAATCTCGTTTTCGGTTTCAACATTGCCGTGTTCAGTAACACCAATGTAGATACCAACCATCGACTTATCGACGTTAGGCCAATCAATTCCCGAATCGGCGATTGCTTCATGAGCACAATAAATGCCGATGCTGCCCGCGCGCGTTCCGCGCCGAACTTCCTTCTTTTTCTGATGCCGAAGTTCGTCGAAATCACATACACCAGCTACGGTGTTGCCCACATAGCGAATTTCGTAAGCACGTACCCCGCTGCGCCCAGCCAATAAGTTGGCCCGAAAATCGCGCAACGAGTTCGCTCCCGGCGCAGTTAGCCCAACTCCGGTAATGGCAATCCTTTGTGTATCGGACCGGGCAATCATTCGAGGCGTTATCCGTAAACTCAAGGGAAACACTCGAAATTACCGAACTGAGCGCCAGATGACAAGTGTGTCGCCGACTGTCCGGCAGCGAAACCTGTTAAACTGCATGGGTTTCGAGCGATTTCTGCAATTGCAACATTCCCTCGGCGGTCGAAATTACCGTTTGGTAGCCAAAATCTCGCTTGGCGGCAGCCAAATCGAACCAATGAGAGCGACCAAGTTGGGCCGCAAGGAAGCGGGTCATTGGCGGATCTTTGGTAATTCCAAGGCAACGATACACTACCTCCAATGCCCCTCCGATCTGCCAAGCAGCAGCGGTCGAGACCGATTTCCTGACCGGTGGCAAATTAACCAAAGCCAGCAATTCGTCGATCCATTTCCAACAATTCACGCTTTCGCCTTGCCCAATGAAATAGGCTCGGCCGCAAACAGTAGATCCGGCTTCAAGGGCATCAGCGGCCTGTAAATGAGCCATGGCGGCATTTTCAACATATACGGCATCGATCAAATTTGTCCCATCGCCAATCCGTCGCAATTTACCTTCACGGGCACGCTGCCAAACACGGGGAACAAGCTGTCGATCTCGAGGACCCCAGATTAAATGCGGACGCAGAGCACAAGTGAGCAAGCCATTCTGCTCATTGGCTGCCAGCACATCTTGTTCGGCAAGTGCCTTCGTGTGGTGGTAATGATT
>CAZIGP010000571.1:0-3780 GCA_964538425.1 uncultured Pirellulales bacterium
TTGAAAATCATGATCACCGAGCGGTTTTCTTTTCCTTTGGCAACCGCTCCACTTGCCCGCGCAGCAAACCATTGTGGTAACGCCAAGCCAATGGCTCCCAGCGTTCCTACTTGAAGAAAGTCTCGCCGCGTAACGCCATTACAAGTTTGGGCCGAGCCGCGCCCAGTAAACTTCAACATAATGCGTACTCCTTAGAAGGAAATACAATGAATACGCTCAGTCAGCAAACAACTTACATATACCGCAAGGAAGGCAGGGGCGGTGATTCGGGAGACTTTTATTATAGCCGTGTGAAGCAACTTAATTCAACAGATTACCCGTTTAATTTTTTTGACAATACAAGTCGACAATACAAGTTAACCATACAAGTTGCCGAGCAAATCAACCTTAGGAATATCCTTGTGTACTGTTCATCAAATCCGTCGTCGAACTGAATTTCGAACTCCGTTTGCAACTTGTAACCAAACGCCGATTTGAAAAACCCTGCCGTCTTATCACGGTCGACAACACGATAAGCGATGTGATCAAGTCTCCTTTTCAATGAATCAGCGCCCGAGGCGTTAATGAAAACTAAGTTAACTATCGCGTCGTTGTTCGGCACGGGCCTGCTGCTTGGCTTTCAACAATCGGTTCGTGTAGCTGGAAGAATCATCCGCAACTTCACTCGGTTCGATGGTTGGCGCATCCGCTGGACGAGGCTTGGGCGCGGGCGAAAGCATTTCGGCTGCCGTCGGTAGAGGTGCACTGCTGGGTTCGCTCGGCTCAAATTGCACCGACTCACGGCGCGCTTCGATACTTTCCGCCACCGCTGCTTTGCGACTGCGTAAGCGGGCCATCGTTTCGACAGGCTCTGCCACGACACGACGACCGAATCGTTGCTTCAGCTTTCTCGCCAGCACCGGAACCCACTCGAAGCTAATGTGGACGCGGCGAACAAAAACGTCGGCCAAGAAAAGATACGTCAATAACACCAACAACTGAGGCCACGCATCTTGGCTACTGCTGGCCTTCTTCAAGTTGTGACGGAACACATCGAAATCTTCGGGAGTTGAATGATCAGAATTCGGCTCGATCACCACTCCCGACTCACCACCAACAGGCGTCAATGCTGCCAGCGTTGTCAGTAGTCCTTCATTCGTATCGCGATCGAGCAGTTCAGCCGAGTAAGGCACATTCACACCGGTGAGAATTGGCGCCATGCCAGCGCCCGGAACCAACATCAGATGATACGCCCCCGGATCAGTCGCTTGGAATTCGCCGATATATCGCCCGGGTGCAACTTGCTTGAACCGCAGATCGCGGGGCTTCATGTCAGGACCGACGGCGCTGCCAAGCGGCGTGAGAAAGTTTAAATACTCATCGTCCTTATCCAGTGCATTGACCACCACGCGCACCTTGTCGTCGACCGCTTCGGCGATGACATCAAATTTGCCTTCCGCGCCGCTTGGGCGCATCGACCAGCGCACCATTTGGCTGAACAACTTGTCGTAGTTAGGCCAGCTTGTCCAACTTCCCGCCCAGCGTCTCCCCGCATCGCTGGTGAATGCCACAACTTTACCCAGGCCATAAGTCCAACTTGCCAACAGCGTGCGATTCTCTTCTTCGGCCGGCAAAGGATTCAGCATCGCCACTTCCACCAGCGGATTTTCCTTTCGCGTGGTCAGTACATAACCGGTGATCGGTGGCGGTGGTTGCTCAATTCCCTTGAGCATCTCATGGGGAAATTTAATCTCGGGTTGCAAACCCGACTTTCGTTCATAAACCAAAGGTCGCGAAACAACTCGAGCTTCGGTCTGAAAAATCTTCGGCAAGATGCGCGCCGTTTTCGCATGATAAAATCGGCCATTGCCAATTCGTGCAAGCGTATCCAGCAATTTTAAATCGGCATCGGAACCGACTGCCACCGTTGAAACGGTAATTCCGCTGCGACGAATGTTTTGGATCAAAGTCGGGTAGTTGCTCCCTTCGGTGTGGCCATCGGTAAGCACCACCATGTGTTTCGTGGCGGCTTCCCCGGCGCCAGAAAGTTGCTTAAACGCCGCACGAATGGCCGGCTCCATGTTAGTGCCACCGTCGGCGCTCAACCGATTAATGCGAGACTGAATTGTCTGCGATTCACCTTTCTTGACCAGCGGCACAATCAAGTACGACGACGAATCGAATGCAGTCACCGTGACATAGTCACGGTCGCCGATCATTTCCACCGAGGCACGCGCCGCACGAATGGCCATTTCCATTTTCTCGCCCGACATCGAGCCCGAACGATCGATCACCAACCCCAACGCACCAACAGGCCGAATCCGCGGGTTCTTCACCTGGCAGTAAACCGGCAGCGCTTCTTCAATTTTCGTTTCGGCCCAACCACCAGCACCAAAGCTGTTGGGCCCGCCGAGCATGATTAACCCGGCCCCCATCTGCTGCGTGTTGGCCACCAGCATGTCAATTTGTGCTAACGAAAATGCCTCGCGCGGCACATTAGCTAAAATCACGGTATCGAACGGCTGTAATTCGCCGAGCGAAGTAAACAGTTCATCGGTGTTGATGAGCGTAACTTGCAAATTCTCTTGTCGCAGACGATCCACGAGCAGATCGAACTCGCCAGGCGACGTGCTATCTTCGATCAGCAATACGCGACCTTGGCCATGAACATGCGTGAAAGCGGTGGCCTGATTGTTTTGCACCAAATGATCGTCCGCCTTATCATCCGGCACAAAGCGTGAGGTGTAGGTGTAGAACTCCGGCTGATCGATCTTCTCATTCAGTGAAAACACTTTCTTTCCGGCAGGAAGCTCGACCGACGATTCGCTAATCAACTGTTCTTGATCTCGCGTCTTCCGAAAGATCTGCAAGCGACCTTTGACGGGCGGAGCGTCCTTATCGGTGGCCGTGATGTTATTGACCACCACTCTTAGATCGAAGGTTTGGCCACGATGCACTTCGTTGGGGATCGCAATTTTTTCGACAGCAATTTCAGAGCGCGCCGTGTAGCGGACCGGCACAATGTCGATCCCCACGCCACGCTCGGCCAGCAATTTGGCTTCCTCAAGACTATTGCCGATATTCTCGTTGCCGTCGGTGACAATCACCAATCGGCTGGCGGAATCGCCCGGCAAGGTAGCGGCAGCCAATTTCAGCGCGCGGGCTAAATTGGTGTAAATCGGGTCGATCGAGGTTTCCGCCTTCGGCGTAATGCGAATGTTGTCGTCGATCGGCGGATGCTCGACCGCGGCATCCCTCGCAAACACAATCACGCCGGCCCGATCTTCAAGTTCCGCCTTTCGATGCTTCTCGATCGACGAATTGACGTACGCAGCCATCGCCTGCCGGTGTTCGGCGGGAATACTGAGCGATTGATCGATTAAGTACAGTACCGTCAACCGCTCGGCCGTTCGCACCCATTGCGCTTGCGCGAGTGAAAACACCAACAGCAGCAGCACTGCACTGCGTAGCGCAATCACCACCCACCGCCGCACGCTGCCCAGGCTGGCGAGCGTCTGCCGACTAATCCACCAGAGCAGCGGCAGCAAAATCAAGAGCCACAAATACTGCGGATAGAGGAAATAAAGACTCATGAAATAAAATTCATTAGTACTGCCAAGCTGAAGGTACAAATCTCATTATACCGCCGCGCGGGTAGAAAAAACCTGCCTTGATTGTGCGGGATGTTCGTTGCTAGTTGCTAGTTGCTAGATACTGGATACTGGATGCTGGATGTTTAAATTAAACGGTTTCCTAGGCCGTCGTTGGGCGCCGGTTGTACGAGTCCTTCGGCGAGGCGGA
>CAZIGP010000572.1:0-930 GCA_964538425.1 uncultured Pirellulales bacterium
GTTCCTGAGGTTGTGTTCGACGTATTCATGAATGGAAGCGAAAAACTAGCAATTATCGTTGATGGTGGATTGTTTAACGGTTTCAACTCACTGCAAGTTACCGACTTGAATGCTTCATTTGAAACATTCCGTTTTGCTCGCAAAGTCACTACGCGAATCATGGGTCAGGTCGGTATCGATACCATTAGCGCCGATTACACCATTGCAGCCGATAGCCTGACCACTCTGGAAATCTACGGCCATGTGGCCACCGACGTGCTTGCCCAACCTGTTGATGATGCTGCTGCGGATGCGCTCAGCGTTTTGCGCAATGCCGCGAGCATCGCTCACACGCTCTTCGGGCAAGCAGGAAATGACTCATTTACCGTGGGCAATGGAGATCTGTCTTTGATTCTATCGCCGGTCACGATCAACGCTGGCGATGGGGCCAATGACGCTTTAGTAGTCAACGATTCTGCCCGCCCTGCTGTTGTTGACTATCATATCGATCCCACATTAATCGCGATTTGTGTCAATCCTGGTCCGCCGCCAGTGCGCAATAATATCGCAATTTTCGACGGCACATTAGAATTTGCGCGGCTCGATGCAACTGATGGTGTGAATCGTTTTGATGTTACTCCGAGTACGACAACCGAATTCACAATCGATGGCAATTTACCGCCACCAGGCACTCCCAATGGAGACTATCTCAGCGTTCGCTTCGCCGGCACGGCTGGAAGGCAGCTAACCTATGATCCTGTCACCGGTAATGGCATGTGGGAATTCGACCCGCCGCATCAAGATATTAAGTTCGAAAACATTGAGAAAATTAATTACTTGACGGTATTAGCCTACGGTGCCGATGCCACGTCTAAAGGTAAGCCTCGGGTCAAAGTTGTGGATGCCGAAACGGGAAATTTGATTACCACGTTCCTGGCTTATGAGAGTAGT
>CAZIGP010000572.1:940-3780 GCA_964538425.1 uncultured Pirellulales bacterium
GCGCGTGGCTGTTGCCGATGTCACAGGCGATGGCATTCCAGAAATTATCACTGCGCCAGGCAAAAACCATGCACCGCTGGTCAAAATCTTCGACCTGCTTACCGGCACTCAGATTTCTGGCACAGCGTTTTATGCATATTCCAAATCGTTTATTGGTGGCGTAAACCTAGCGGTAGGCGATTTAGACAACGATGGCTTAAATGATATTGCTGTTGCTCCTGGCCGGGGAAAAACAGAGATCCGCACGTTCTTCAATGCGATCGATACCAATCCGACAAAGCCATTCTCTGGGAATACTTACAACCGCTTTTTAGCATTTGATAAGAGTTTCATCGGCGGTGCAACGATTGCTGCCGGAGATGTACGGACGAATCCAAACGCAGAAATTATTGTTGGGTCCGGATCGGGGATGCGTGCTGAAGTACGAATCTACGATGGATTGACTAATGGCTCAATCAATACCCCGGCATCCTATGTTCGTCGATTCTTTCCCTTCGACGTTAAACAACGCGGGGGAGTTTGGGTGGCCGTTGCAAATATCGACGCAGATACAAAGTTCGAATTGTTGGTCGGCTCTGGAGCGGGTGGAGGCTCTCAAGTTGCAACCTACGATTTATCTAATCTCTCGGTGCCCGTTGCTAGTTTCGTTCCTTTCAGTGGAAGTGGCAAAAATGCGCCGGTGCGTGTTGCCGCTGCGGATTTCAATGCCGATGGGTTGAGCGATTTGTTCGTTGCTCAAGGCCCCGATGGCCGGAGCAAAGCCATCCGTCGTGGCCCACCTGCTGGTGCACTGGTTGATTTCCTGCTGGAAAACGACCTTGATTTTCGCAATGGATTTTTCCTGGCCGCTGATGTCAACGCAGAACCGTTCTTGTGCTAAACAGAGTTCTACGGTGCAAGCAGTAGCCGTCCTGGAGATTCCAGGTAACCGATGACCTCGTTCAGAAACCGTGCCGCGGCGGCACCGTCAACGATGCGGTGATCATAAGAGAGGCTCAGTGGCATCATCAATCGCGACACAATTCGGTCGTCTTTAGTGACCACAGCCATCTTTCGAGAACGGCCTGCCAGAAGAATTGCCACTTCGGGATGGTTAATGATCGGCGTTGAATACTTGCCGCCGACCGCGCCAAGATTACTGATCGTGAAAGTACCTCCACGTAAATCATCGAGTGTTTGCTTGCCATCGCGTACTTTTTCGGCCGCGGCCTGGATATTTTGAGCGATTTGCGGAATCGACATGCGATCGACATTGCGCAGTACCGGCACGATGAGGCCGCGATCGGTATCAACCGCAACACCAAGATTCACATAATTTTTATAAATAACTTCGCCAGCTTCCATGTCCAGCGAGGCGTTCAGAGTCGGGTGCTGCTTCAGTGCTAATGCCACCGCTTTTAACACAAAAGCTAATGACGTGAGCTTGATGCCCGAATCGGCATAGCTGGCGGCGCTTTCTTTTCGCAAATCTTCTAGTTCAGTAATGTCGGCATCGTCGAAGTTTGTCAGGTGTGGAATGGTCGAAACCGAGCGAACCATGTTCGTGGCAATCGTCTTACGAATCTTCGTCATTGTCTCGCGACGAATTGGACCGTAGCTGTCGCTGCCAGTTGCACCGACCATTTCGCCCGCTCCGCCGGCGCTTGAAGCCACGGCGTTTGCTTGGCGCACCGCGTTAATTACATCTTCGCGCATGATACGGCCGTCGGGACCACTGCCACGGACGCGATCTAAATCGACACCGAGTTCACGTGCTAGACGGCGAACTGCCGGACCGGCTGGCGCCGCAAGGGCCGTATCGGTTGATTCATCATCGGCCTCATCGGTTGGCGGGCTTGGTGGATTTGGAGCGGCATGGCCGTTGCCTGCCGGAGCAGGGCTGCGTGATGACGATGATGATGATGAATCACTCGCAGTGCGAGTTGCCGTGGCTTGGGCCACTTCTGCAGCTTTGGGTGTCGCCGCGGGTTTTGCTGGAGCAGCGGTCGCAGCAGGCTTGGCCGCGGCTGCCTTTGGCGGAGCAGCAGCTGGTTTGGCCGGAGCAGTGGCCTTTGCTGCAGGGGCCGCCGCTTTCGGCGCGGTAGAAGCGGAGGCCGCGGCCGCTTCAAGCGACAGAATGACTTGCCCTGGCTTGACTGTTTGGCCTTTAGCAACGTGAATTTTTGCTACTTTGCCAGCGGCATCCGACGGCACCGCAATGACCGCTTTATCGGTCTCAATTTCGATGACGTCTTGGTTCGCTTTAATGACATCGCCTTCGCTAACCATGACGGAAACGACGTCGCCAGATTCAATGTTTTCGCCTAAGTCGGGCAGTTTAAAGTCGGGCATGGGGTAGGTATTTAAAAGTCTTCGTGTTTAGAAATTTGTGCGTTTCGGCCGCTGAATTCTTGCCAAATCGGCGAGCGGATTAAAACATGCTGAAAAGCTAATTATTGCAGCGCGAGGGGCTTGGCGCAAACGGGGCTTTGGAGGCTAAGGGGTGGTTTTTTTCGCAAAGTAGCGAAAAAATCGACTATTCGGATTGGGCAGGCACCTTTCGCGGGACAACTGTAGAGCGATTTCTCTCAGCGGGCAATGTCTTATTCTATGCTTGTTTGAACGGCTCTGCGCAAAGATTTGGGGCAATCTCGGAGAGTCTAACAGTATTTTGGAGAGACAGGCCGCAAAGCTTGTCCTGCAGGAAATATGACGACTACCTCGGCAATTGCCAATTCTTTCGAAACGGCCTGTATCGCCGCAAAGCTTGATACGACTGTCGACCAGCTGCGGCAACTGCTGCAGGAAACCGACATCCGCCAACTGCCCGTGGTTGATGACGAAGCAAAGGTCGTCGGGTT
>CAZIGP010000573.1:0-3774 GCA_964538425.1 uncultured Pirellulales bacterium
CGCGCTCGTTGTCGAAGGCATGCCCCGCGAGGAACAGGTCGGCTTTCGCGGACCTGATGGCGGCTTTCTCGGCATTCCGGTCACGGAATTGAGCGGCGATCAAAAGGGCCATTTGCAACAGGTGCTCGCGAAGCTGGTCGAGCCCTATCGCCAGACCGATCGTGAAGAGGCCCTGGCCTGCCTCCAGACGCAAGGAGGTCTCGATGCGTGTCGGCTCGCCTTTTTCCAGCAGAACGATATTGGCGCCGATGGCGTCTGGGACAATTGGCGGCTCGAGGGGCCGTCGTTCGTCTGGCATTTCCGCGGTTCGCCCCACGTTCACTTGTGGATTAACATTGGCGAGAGTGATGCGGTGAAATTGAATGCTTAGGGAGAGCGATTAGCAATTAGCTTTTAGCGATTAGCTTTTTAGGCATGTCGCTAGTTGCTAGAAGGGAGTGTCCGGTCAATTATTCACTTCTCTATTACCCACTTCTCTGTGGACACGGCCGGAGGTATAGCCGACAATAATTAATGCACTCGTTCCTCCCGTTGTTCGATATCTTATCCAGAGAAGGAGGCGGTTATGTGCAAGGCGAAGAGGTTTGGTTTTACGTTGGTTGAGTTGCTGGTGGTGATCAGCATTATCGGCATGCTGATGGGACTACTGATTCCGGCGGTGATGGCGGCCAAGGATCGGGCACGGTGCATTCAATGCACAACCCATCTCAAAGAAATGGCGCTGGGGGCGATCCATTTCGAATCGGTCAAAGATCAATACCCCGGCTTTGTGAACAAGATTGGCGGTAAACGCGCTACTTGGGTTGTCTCGCTATTCCCGTATCTACAACGTAATGATCTGTGGGAGGCATGGCGGGATGTGAATGTGAATCCAGGGCCGACAGTGTATTGGAGTTTTTTGGTTTGCCCTAGCGATGCGGATGAGATGAGCGGCCATCCGATTTCTTATGGCGCGAACTGTGGCCGGCCGGATGTGAATTTTATCGATAAGCCAGCCAATGGCGTGTTTTTGAATTTGTACGAGCAGAAAATTACAACCAATGGCGACTTTGTTTCGTTGCATGACGGGCAAGCAACCACGATCCTGTTTGCCGAGAATGTTCAGGCGGACCGTTGGACGGTGATGACTTCGGATGAAGCGGAGCGAACGACCGGATTGGTTTGGCACGACGTTGAGAATACAGCGCGCCGGATCAATGGTGATGCTAATGCCGCGCCGGTGGCGCCGTCGCTTGATTATGCGCGGCCATCGAGCAACCACCTGGGTGGTGGCGCGCATGTCGCATTTTGTGGCGGCAATGTGAAATGGATCAGCGATTCGATTGCCTATCACGTCTATCAGCAGTTGATGACGCCGCATGGCAAAAAATCGGACCTGCCTGCCGCAGCAAAGAATTACGTGCTGGATGAGCAGGATTTTTAGTGATGGTATTTTAATCCCACGGCTTGCCCAGCGTGGGATTAAAATCAACTAGTGCTCTGTCAAAGCAAAAACTTCGGATTCAAATCTCTCGGCAGAGCACTAGGCATTTGCTTGCCGACGAACCACTTACGTGTTCGTCGGTCGTGCTTAATCAACCCTAATTCTTAAAGTTGACGAAGCACTAGTACCCTGCCGGCACCCACTCGGTACGCTGTTCGTACTCCGTTCGCATGGTGGTCGTTGGCACTTTGCGTACTTCAACTTGCTCTTCATAGCGCACGGTGGTTTCCGGAATCGTTCTGGTTTTTTCTTCGGTAACCCAGCGAGTGGACGTCACGGGTACTTTCCGCGTTTGCTGCTCTTCTAGGTAGCGAACCGTGGTCACGGGCTGTTTGCGAACTTCTTCTTCGGCCACATAGCGCACCGTTTGCACCGGCGTTTGCTGGGTAACAATCTGTGGCGAGTAAGCTGTTACCGCAGTTTGTCCCCACATGCCCCAACCCAAATAAGTCGGCCGATAGGTTACGTACGGAACATACTGCGTCACTTGTTGATTTTGCATTTGTGTTTCGTAGACCGGTTTATAAACGCAGACTCGCTCCTCGCGGTCGGCGGTTTCGTAAACGGGCTTAAGCACGGTATATTTTTCTTCATGCTCGGCCGTTTCGACCACCGGCTTTTGAACGGTGTACTTCTCTTCTCGATACTTGGTTTCGTAAACTGGCTTGCGAACGACGACTCGCTCTTCGCGCTGGGTAGTTTCGTAAACCGGTTTGGCAACCCAATAACGACGCTCGGTCATTAACGGCGCTGTAGGCGCGTAGTAGGTTGCAGTCGAATTGGTCGGCAAAGAAGGAGCATAGTAAGTTGTCGTTGCGGGAGGACAATTTACAGTGGTTGAAGGAGCAGCGGTCGAAGGGGTCGTAGTCGAAGGAGCAGTGACGGACGAAACGATAGGCCGCCAACCATCGTCTTCTACGGCAACTGCGACCTGAGCACCATTCAATAAAGCAACGACGACTAATACTGGCCAATATTTCGTATTCATGACACGATCCTCAAAGGTTACCTAGTAGGGTTGTAGCGGTTGCGTAAAAATTATAGGCATGGGAGGCCCTTAATTTCCACTATTCCAAGGCCACACAGCCAGCAGGCGAAACCAGAATTGCGGTATATTTTGGCAACCCAGCCGTCGCTTGCCTTGCGCCTATTATTTGAGGCGTGAAATTTGCCACGATGTTTCGCTAGCTTGAACACTAAAAATTGAACGCCACGCATGCCCGACAAAACCAACTATCAACTTCGCTGCACTTACCGGCTGCAACTTCGTCCTGGATTTGGTTTTGCCGAGGCAGCGGAGATTGCCGACTATTTGGAAGCGCTGGGCATTAGCCATGCTTATTGCTCGCCTTATCTCCAGGCAGCACCTGGCAGCTGGGGGGTACGCTTGGGCATGAGGCGTTCTGTCGGAAACTAGGAGAACATCATTTGGGGCAGGTGCTCGACATTGTGCCTAACCACATGAGTATTGCCGACCGGGGTAATCGTTGGTGGTGGGATGTTTTGGAAAATGGGCCATCGAGTCGATATGCGGCTTATTTCGACGTCGATTGGGAACCGGCTGAGCGAAAATTGCACAATATGGTTTCGATGCCGATTTTAGGAGATCACTACGGCCGGGTAATCGAAGCGGGGGAAATAAAAATCGAGCGCGAGGGAGGCTCGTTTTTGGTTCGATATTTCGACCATGTGTTGCCACTCGCGCCGCGGTCGTTGGATGGAATTTTGTCGGCGGCGGCTGAACGAGCCGAGTCAGAATTTTTAGCTTTCGCGGCGGATTTTGCCACGACGCTGCCATTGGCGTCGCAAACAGATCGGGCCAGCATCGTAAGGCGGCATCGTGACAAAGAGATCTTGCGCCGCATGCTGGAGCGTGAATTTCAGGAGCATCCCGAATTAGCCAAGGCTGTAGATGAAGTGCTGGTAGAGCTGAATGCGTCGGCCGACGAAATGGATGTACTGCTGGAGCGGCAGAATTACCGGCTCGCGCTGTGGAGAACGGCTAAGCAAGACTTGGGCTATCGAAGGTTTTTCGATATCAACACGCTTGTTGGCCTGCGGATGGAAGACGAGCGAGTGTTTAAGGATACGCACGCTTTAATTTCGCATTGGTTAGAACGGGGCGTGCTCGACGGTTTGCGCATCGATCATCCTGACGGCTTGCGCGATCCGCAACAGTATTTTCAGCGGCTTGCCGAAATGTCGAATCGTGCGTGGATTGTGGCCGAGAAAATTTTGATGCCTGAGGAGTCGATTCCAGAAGATTGGCCGATCGCCGGTACGACGGGCTA
>CAZIGP010000574.1:0-3773 GCA_964538425.1 uncultured Pirellulales bacterium
AGAGCTGATAAAAGATTCGATTTAGAATCTCAAAATCTTCCCGAGCAAATCTTGCAACCATTAAGGCGTGCAATAATCGTCGGCTAATTCTGCTGGTCGTGCTGACAATTGTAGGTGTCGAAACGCTTTTGAGCCTGTTTCTCGCCTAGCCAAAGTCATGCGGCTAGATCTCCTCGCTAGCTTCGGTTCTTTGAATTTGGGAAGCAAAAGTGAACCACCTTGCGGCAATGAATCGAATGCACTCCGTGCCAAAGATTGACGCGTCTAACTCAGCCCTTCAAACAAAGAGTTTTAAGGGGGCGAGATTTTGTGCTCGCCAGATCACCGCTAATGAGCGCCAAAGGGCTATTAAGCGGGATTAAGGACGTCGTTGGCCGAAGTATTTTTGTGGCAAAATGCCGAGAAATAACCGTGTTTTTTGGCACGTCATGCACAAATCAATTCGGATTGAAACTGGCAGCATCAGAGCACATTGCAAGCCGCGGTGTTCTGCCTGTCGACGATGAACTAGAATTTCAATTGAGGTCGATAACAAATCCGCAAAGCAGTCCCCAATCCACGTCGTTTGCAAATGGATCGGCAACTCCGAGATTGTCGCCCGTAAGCATTACTTGCAGGTGACGGATGCTGACCACGCCAAAGCTTCTGGCGCGCTGCTAAATGCGCTGCGATACAATGCGCCCCTAGATAGTACGGAGTCGTACTGCGTCACACGCGAGTCGGCAAATCTCGGAAAATCGCAAAAACGCCGTAACAGGTTGACGGTAGAAATGGGCGGTACAGGACTCGAACCTGTGACCCCAAGCTTGTCGAGCTTGTGCTCTAACCAACTGAGCTAACCGCCCGTAAAAAGCCCGCCATTTGCAGTGAGGCAAGGCAATGTTTTGTCTTTCAAATTTCACCCGATAGGCAATCGCCGTCAAGGCCCGGTTGTGCCTGGTTTTATTACAGTACGCCCGCCTTTAGTCTTCGTCCAAACTTTGCAGACGAACGTCTTTGCCTCGCGATGATGATCGGCACAAGAGAATTAAGGCCAAGGCGATACTCAAAATAACTAATAGGTACGGGATAGTATCCCCGTGAACTTTAGGGCCTGTCGGCTGTTGAGCCCAAAGTGACGTCGGCAAAAACAAATGGATTGCCAACACTGCCACGGTACAGCAGACGAAGCGACTGCGAACAAAAAAACGATGAAGTGAAATCATAGGGCCTATTGTAGCATTCCGCTCGTTAGCTTGCAGCCAGCTAAAGATTGAAGTGAAAAAGATACGGGTAGGACCAAATGTTTGGTATTCCCCGTACGCCATGCCAAGTTTTCCACTTTTTGGCTGTCTTAGCGACGGAACCAGCTTTTTTCTTCTGCCGCTACCTTAGGAGATTCGATCAGCGAATTGGGTTCGCCAGTTTGAGCAACCAATTCCCGGTGAACGCTACCCGACTGCTGTCCGCCTAACCCCAATACTTGCCAGTTGCGGTGATCGGCGCGGGCCAATGCGTAACCGTTATTAATAACCGGGCGTTTGGAACGCGTGTCGTAAGCAACTAGCGAAAGCTTGGCCGTGCCAATAGATCGATTACGTTGAAAGAGGGCTATTTTGGGGATCATTACCGGCGCCGGCGCAGGAAGTGAAACACCTGGAAAACCTAGATAGAACTCGCTCCCGTCAGTGCCTACCCCTCCGCTACCAACCTCGATGACAACATCCGATTCTTCTGCCTTGCTGACAAGCGTGCATTGATTGGCAAGCAACCGCTGGTGTAAAGAAATCAAAATATAATTTTTGTCGACCGAGTCGAGGTACTGTGTATCGAGGAAAACCTTGGCTCCGGAGATAGGACGCAAATCGACTTTATTGAGCGCTCCATCGACAGCGCTGGAAATTAGCAGTTGCTCAACACCAGTACGAGCAGTATCAGAATGCCGAATCGAAGCACATCCCAAGCAGGAAACCACCATCCATAAGGCAACCATCCATTTAGTAGGATGTACCCAACTGTAACATTGGTTCATAGATTAGCTAGCAAAGCTGGAAAAATAGAGGCAATTTAGACAGGTTGTTAGTTTGTATCGGCCAAACGGCTGGTGCTGGTTAAGTAGACCTTCCGGCCAAAAACCTCTTAAGTTGGCGAAAACTGAGAAAGTGAAGGCCCAAAGATTCCCGTTTGATCTATTAGTACAGCCTCCAAACCAGATTCTGCGATCGACCCATTTTTATAGCCAAATCGCAGCATATTTCTTTGCTGAGAAGGGGTTGCAAACGCCGCTATTTTGGGCAAAATACTTGATTCCCCTAAATTGGCAAAAAGTGCAGAAAAAGTTCCTCTCTGCAACACTTTGCCTGGATGGCCTCAAGCCTATTGTGACAATATTTCGGAATTCCCATGGCTGATACATTGCAAGTTGAACCACGAAAATTACAAGGTAAGCGAAATTCAAAACGCTTGCGTTTAGCGGGCAAAGTTCCGGCAATTGTGTATGGCCACGGCGAAGCAGCCGTCAGCATTGCCGTTACTTCCGATGCTATTTCTGCAGCTGTGCGGCATGGCTCGCGCGTCGTTCAATTGCAAGGCGCTGTGAGCGACAGCGCGCTGATCCGCGAATTGCAATACGACCCGTTCGGATTAGAAATTCTGCACGTCGATTTTGCTCGCGTCTCGGCCGATGAACGAGTGCACGTCAAAGTTCCGCTTGAGGTTAAAGGTCAGGCCCAAGGTGTAAAAGAAGGTGGCGTGATCGAGCACTTAATTCATGAAGTAGAAATCGAATGCCCAGTTAGCGCGATCCCTGACAAATTGATTGTCAACGTTAGTGCATTGAAGCTCGACGAAGAAATCATGGTTGGTCAAGTGCCGTTGCCTGAAGGTGTGAAGATGCTTAGTGACAGCGATCAAGTAGCGGTTCACTGCGTCAAGCCGAAGGAAGAATCTGAAGACGGCGCGGTTGCCACAGGCGAAGGCGCTGAACCGGAATTGATCCGTAAGGAAAAACCGGCTGAGGAAGAAGAGGAAGGTTAATGGGGAAATGTGGCGTGAGGAATGGGAACCTATACCCAGGCCTCAGACACCTAAGCACCCGATATGAAACTTGTCGTCGGGCTGGGTAACCCTGGCCAAAAATATAAAGGAACTCGTCACAACATCGGCTTTGCCGTTCTGGATGAGTTGGCACGACGACACCAAGCAGAAAACCGGAAAAGCAGTTTTCAAGGTGAAACTACTGAGACAGTTATTCGCAACGAAAAAGTTTTGCTGCTCTGGCCACACACGTTTATGAACTTGAGTGGCAGCAGCGTGCTAACAGCGCGAGACTTTTATAAGTTGGCCGACGACGAGTTATTAATCGTCTGTGACGATTTCAACCTGCCGCTGGCGAAGTTGCGAATGCGGCCGCAAGGTTCGGCCGGCGGACAAAAAGGTTTGGATGACGTGATTCGGCGACTGGGAAACGAAAATGTCCCGCGGTTGCGAATCGGGGTCGGCCCTGTGCCGACGGGTTGGGACGGAGCGGCGTTTGTGTTAGGCAAGTTTAGCAAAGACGAACAATCTGAGATCGAAATTAGCACGAACAAAGCCGCCGATGCGGTGGAAGATTGGATTTCGGTTGGAATCAAAGAATGCATGAATCGATATAACGGTTAACAGAAGTGCCTAAGTGCCTGGGTTTTTAAAAAAAATCTAAGCACTTAGACACTTACACACCTAGATAGGAGCCATCCCTTGGCAAAACACGTCTACGAAGGCATGTTCATTTTAGACTCGAACAAGTACGCCAA
>CAZIGP010000575.1:0-3768 GCA_964538425.1 uncultured Pirellulales bacterium
AAATCGCGTCGCGAAGCGGCCGGTTATGGGAATGATCGGCAATTGTTAAATGTAGGGCGAAATCGAACTCACGCGCTCGCTTTTGCCAAGCTTCATCGGCTTTTGGTTTAACTTCTGCAGCATTTGACTTCAGGCTTTCGATGATCTCGTCGGGCATAAACTGAGCCGCTCGAGCGGCGGCTGCAGGTTCTAGCAAAAGTCGTAATTCGTGAATTTCAATTAACCAGTTTTCGGCATCGGGCTGGACGACAGCTCGTTGGTTATGCCGCTGGGTCACGATGCCATCCGCTGCAAGTCTTGCCAGGGCTTGAACAATTGGCGTGCGGCTATGGCCTAATTCGGCAGCCAAGCGAGTCGATTTCAGTTCGGTTCCGCTGGGGAGTTCGCCGCGAATGATGCGGGCGAGAATTTGATGGTAGGCGTCATCGGCGAGAGAGGCAGCCGAATCTACGGCCTCCTCCGCTTTAGAATCGCCATTCACGACCAATTTTGGGCTGTTGACTACCATATTCCAAATCGCTAAAGTGAATTCACTTTTGTTTGTTATTGAGTGTTATTGTGCTTATTATAGCAAAATAACCTTGCAAGTGAACTCATTTATTTCAGACTTTGTGCCAGAATGGCCGATTATCCATACTTCGACGTCCAAGTAAACGGTTATGCCGGGCACGATTTTAATAGCGCGGCACTGGGGCTCGACCAGTGGCATGAAGCTTGTGTGCGGTTGCGCGAAGACGGCATGAAAGGCATCTTGGCGACGATCATCACGGACGAGTTGGAGACTATGGCCGAGCGGTTGGCAAAAATCGTTCGCATGCGCGAGCAGGATCCTATTGTTCGCGAAATGGTTGCCGGCTTGCACATCGAAGGGCCGTTTATCAATGGCGAGCGCGGCTATGTTGGCACCCATCCACCAGCGGCCGTGCGAGCCGCCGATCTGAGTTCGATGCGTCGCTTGCTCGATGCCGCGGGCGGGCTAACACGCATTGTTACTCTCGCTCCGGAATGTGATCCTGATTTTGCCGTTACGAAGTTTCTTGCCAAACAAGGCATTACTGTTTCTGCGGGGCATTGCAATGCCAGCATCGATCAACTTCGAGGAGCGATTGATGCTGGGGTTTCGATGTATACGCATCTTGGCAATGGTTGCCCGATGCAAATGCATCGGCATGATAACATTCTTCAACGCGTGCTGAGTTTTTCCGATCGCCTTTGGATTAGCTTTATTGCCGATGGCGTTCATGTGCCCTTCTTTGCGCTGAAGAATTATTTGCGTTCTGCAGGAACAGACCGAGTGGTTATTACCACTGATGCGATGGCGGCAGCCGGTTTGGGTCCGGGTAGTTACCGTTTGGGCTCACTCCATGTTGAAGTTGGCGAAGACCTTGCCGCGTGGGCACCTGATCGTTCGCACTTGATGGGGAGCGCGATTACGATGCCTCGCGTGGTGCAAAACCTGCGAGAGCAACTGGGATTGAACGAGATGCAAATTAAACAACTGGTGTGTGAAAATCCACAAAACGCTATTCGACAACCATAGCCGTGGAAATATCTCCGCGGACAGAAAGAATTTTCAAATGCAAACTTCTAACGCTCTGAACAAGCTTCGTGTCGGCATGACCGGCATGGGGATGATCTTTGACGATACCTATCGTCCATTCTTCGAAGCCATCGACCGTCAACCGCTCTATGATCCGCAATTTGGCATCTGCAGAGTTGAACTTGCTGCGGTTGGCAGTCGCACCGGTAGCCGAGCGGAGGCTTATCGCAAACAAGCACCAACCAGCTTACAAGCGTTCAAAAGTTTTCATGGCAACGATCCTGTTAAGCAAATGCTTGAATCGGGTGTCGATGCTATTTGCATTGCTACGCCTGATAATCGCCACTTCGACGGCGCCAAGGCGGCGCTCGAAGCCGGTAAACATGTGCTGATCGAAAAACCTTCGGTGCTTAGCCTTTCGGAACTCGACGAACTCGACAAACTGGCGCGCAAACAGAAAGTGTTGGCCAAGATTGTTTATCACAAACTGCTTGATCCCGATCACAAAAAGATGCGCACGCTTGTGACCAACAACATTTTGCAGCATATCAATAACGGTTATTGCTCGCTGCTCGAACCCAAATTGATTTCAGGCTCGCAGTTTGCCGAATGGATTACCGGCCGCAATCCTGGGACTTATGTCGCAGTCCATTACATCAAGCTGATCGATTTTTCTTTTGGCTTGAAACTGAAACGCATTACCTGCACAGGCCAGCGCGGCTTGGTCGGTCCTGCCAATGGCCCGACGTGGGATTCGACGCAACTACGAATGATCTACGAACATGCCGATGGCCGTGAGGCAGCGTTCGATATTCACACGAGTTGGGTGACGCCGAACAATTTCCCGGGCTATGTCGAGCAGGAAGTGCAATTTCGTTTCGACAACGGCGTGTGGAATGGGCACAGCCGCAAGCGCGGAGTGGAATGCACGATCGAAGACCGCACGCCGACGGAAATTAAAACCACGATCAACAACCACTATAGCGCCACATTTGTCGAACCTTGGGGAGAACGAACGCAACGTGGCTATGGCGTGGAAGTTATCGAACGCTTCATGCGTGAAGTGGCCACGGTCGAATTTGGCGGCCCGGTGGCCGAGCGAGATTCGCGCCTGAATGCAGCCCGCGAATTGCGCTACAACGATGTTGCCGCCGATCGGCAAACGGTCGCCACCGTACAAGCGATGGAAGCGATTCTGGAGAAACATGCTGCCGGCCAGCCCGATTGCGTCGTACATGTGAACGACAAAGCCGGCGGTTTAGTGTTGTATTCACCTAGTGGCGAGCGCGAAGTTTTATATCAACCGCAAGTTTAAACAAGTCTGAATACTACCTTTCAATCAGAACCAAAACATAACCATTAGGAACCACATTCATGGCAACTGCCGTCGAACCACGTACAAAACTTACTGCAATCGAACATCCCAATGAGCCGCAGTCGAATGAAATCCGCCGCGCGATTGCGGAATTGGAACCGCGCGGGCTGCGCACTTTTACGCCGAGCATGGCGGTTATTGCTCGTAGCGAAGGTTCTTATCACTACACTCCGGAAGGAAAAAAGCTGGCCGATTTTACATCGGGCGTGCTGGTGACGAACCTTGGTCACAATCCGTCTCGCTGGTGGAAAGCCGTGCAGAAGTACATGGAACATGGCGTTGGCGATCAGCGCGGCGAGTATTTTTCTGCCGCACCGCTCAGCTCGTACAATGCCATCACCACACTGGAAGCAACCGCTTGCCAACGGCTAATTGCCAATATGCAATCGCAGCCCGGAGGCGGACGCATGGAGCAAGTGCTTTGGTCTGCCAGCGGTAGTGAAGGCATTATCAAAGCGATCCGCGCTGCATTGGCTCAAGACCGCAATCGACAAATGATTCTGGCGACTCGAACCGGCTTTCACGGCAAAAAAGGCCTGGCTGGAGCGGTGACGGGAACGGAAAAAGATTCCGAGCGCGATCCGCGAGTGCGATTCATCAGTTTCCCGCGCGAAGAATGTTATTCGATTCAAAAGCGCCGTGAGCCGATCGATCTGGCAAAGTACGAAGCAGAGTTAGATAAACTGCATGATGAACTCGGCGATAAAATTTGCTGCCTCGTCACCGAACCTTATTTGGGCGGTGGCGGCTCGTATCATCCGCAGAAGGAATACTTGCAACTGCTCGAATCGTTTTGCCGTCGGCATGACATCATCTTTATCCTCGATGAAGTGCAGGCCAACTTCGGCCGCAC
>CAZIGP010000576.1:0-3768 GCA_964538425.1 uncultured Pirellulales bacterium
AGTGAACGTTGTTGTCACTAGCGCGCAAAGAGTGCAGGCACTCCGAAGTCATCCGATATTCTTTAGCCGTCTTGGCGTAGGACAAAATAATGACATCAATCACTGTCTTATTTTGAGAAATTGTAGACAGAAGACTGGGAGTTTTAGAATGAATTTGTGGATTTCGAATAAAATGCAGCGTTTTGGGACATCTTGAAAACGTGGACTTAGGATTGCCCAAAAGGTCCCTCCAGACTGCAGTATTGGTTCCTGACGGCTGTTCAGATAGGAAGAACCGAAATCGCTCAGCGATGTGCTCAGGAATGCGATTGGCAGGATTGATCCACAAAATCCATTCAGCCGTGACAATCTTTTCACATGCTTGGCGGATCCTTTTTAGATGGTTGGGATGCGGCACTTGGACAATTTTCGCACCGTATTCTCGCGCGATTGCCACGGAGCGATCTGTTGAGTTTCGGTCGGCGAGAATAATTTCGTCTACAAAAGGGGCTAGCCTTGCCAAGCATTCCGCTAAATCATGTTCTGCGTTTTTTACGATTAAACAAACCGCGATCGTACCACAACCGGGTACTACCGCGGTTGGCTGAGCATCTAAGGCGTTCATAGTTTCTGATCCGAGAATTATTGCGACTCGATAAGGACGGCTACTTAATCCTTTGCTAGATGGAAGCAGCATCTCACATAGGACAGTTTTTAATCAAAGGACATGACTTTCGTCAAAATTTGCATTCAAGAGCACTGATTGATATGAATGTGTGCTACTTGCCGAGCTCCTACAAACAAAAACTGCAATATTCACTTTTGTCGGAATAAGTGGACATGTCGCGCTATTCAGCCAAGATGCTTATGCATTTCCATGCGCCGCGGAACTGTGGAGTGTTGGAAGATGCAGACGTTGTCGGCTATGGTCGCTTAGCGGGGCGCTCTCCATCGACTCAGCTCTATCTTAAATTTGCTGACGATGTTATTTCCCAAGCCGCTTTTACAACCTTCGGTTGCGGTGCCTCGATTGCCAGTGCATCAGCGCTTACCGAGATGATTATTGGTCGAACAATTGACGAGTGTCGTCGGCTGACGACTCATCATATACTCGCGGAATTAAGCGGATTGCCGCCGGACAAGGAATTCTGCACAGAAATCGTCTTAGCTGCTTTGCAGGACGGATTGCGTCAATGGGCCGGAGATTGCACCACCTCGACTCATTTGGATCCACCATGACCTTCAGCGATCAAGCTACGCCAACTGCAACAGATAACAGAGTTTGCCTGTCGCTCTGTATGATTGTACGCGATTCGTCGCGCACATTAGCTGCATCGCTAGAAAGCATCCGACCATGGGTCGATGAATTGGTCGTCGTCGACACGGGTTCCCAAGACGAAACTTGTGAGATCGCCAAATCGTACGGTGCGCGCTTGTTTCATTTTCCTTGGTGTGACAGCTTTGCAGCGGCGCGCAACGAATCGCTGCGTTATGCGCAAGGGCAATGGATTTTCTGGATGGATTCCGACGACACAATCGATGAGGCCAATGGACGCAAGTTAAGAGAATTGTCGAAGCTACCTCTCGGTCAATCGCCAATGGCATATGTCATGCAAGTGCATTGCCCCGGTTCCGGCAACCAGTCTCGACAGGAGGTGACAGTCGTCGACCACATTAAATTATTCCGCAATTTGCCTGAACTGCGCTTTGAATTTCGGATTCACGAGCAGGTGCTGCCTGCGATCCGTCGATTAGAAGGTCAGGTGGCTTGGACTGACGTATTTGTGGTTCATTCAGGAAGTGATCGGAGTGACGAAGGGCGCCAACGTAAACAGCAGCGGGACTTACGATTGCTTGAACTTGAATTGAATGATCGGCCCAATCATCCCTTTACACTATTCAATCTAGGCATGACCTATGGCGATATGAACCGCCACCAAGAGGCCATTGGAGCGATTAAGCTGTGCCTCAAGGTTTCATCAGCGGAAGAATCGCATGTGCGCAAAGCGTATGCATTACTCGTTGGCAGTCTGGCATCCCTAGAGCTTTTCGACGACGCGTGGCAATCGTGCAATCGGGGGTTGGAACTATTTCCTGACGATGTAGAACTGCAATTTCGCAAAGGGCTGGTGGCTCATCGACGAGGACAATTAGACATCGCGGTCGAAGCGTATCGGACGGCGCTTTCTGGTAGCAAAGAACGACATTTCAGCAGTATTGACCGGGGGATCACTGGGTACAAAGCACGCCATAATCTAGCGATTGTATATGCGGAACAAGAGCGACACGATTTGAGTGAACTACAATGGCGACAGGTAATTGCTGAAGTTGCTGATTATCGTCCTGGCTGGCATGGATTGGGGCAAGCCCTGCTACGACAGCGCAGGTTTGCCACAGTTGCTGCAGAGCTGGATAAATTTTCTGCTTTACCTGGTTTATCGGGTGAAGCAGCGCTATTGCGCAGTGAAATGGCGAAACTTCAAGGTGACATCAACGGGGCAGCTCGCGAATTAGTCGAAGGCGCGGCAAATAGTCCAGACGATCTGGAATTGTTACGCGCTTGTTGTCAATTCTTATTTGAACACGGAAGTTTACAAGATGCCGAACGAGCACTGCTTGAGTTATGTCAGCAAGAGCCCTATGACGGGGCCGCTTATCACAATCTAGGCACCCTGTATGTGCGGATGCAGTGTTTGAATAAAGCCGTGGAAGCATACCGGCAATCATTGGCGGTACGTCCTAACCACCATCCAACACAGGAACAATTAGACGGTGTCTTAGCACAGCTCACGCAATTTGAGGCATCTAGCAGCGGTGTTCAGGACGTCGATTTTGACACAATCTCGTATGCTTGATTTCAGAGCACATATGCAAAGCGATTTCCTCCGTCCATTCCCGTTTTGGTGGTGACTGATAGGGAGTGATACCACGCTCACACCGGGCACGTCGGACAAGTCGATTAGTGCAATTTAGATGCACGGCGACTTTAGGATCAGGCATTGAGCCATACGGCAGATATCGGCTGATGGATTCCACCAGGAGCCAAAGAATTGGCAAATAGGCTTGAAACACTAAGTCGTCAATCGGCTAGTATTCCTGGAAATTAAAATCTGAATTAGTCTTGTTTAAAGAACCCTCAGCGACATGAAGTTGGTCTAAGCTCTTCTAATTCTGCTCGCATCGCCTTGATAAGGTCGAGCGGCCGGTATGTGATGTTGGCGATTTCTTCATCCTCATACGTTCTAAACATTAAGAGTTCGGTCGGTCCCCATTTCCAGCGACAATTACTGTGTCTTCTACCACTGTAACCAGGAATTTTTAGCTGCCGCCGTTTAGTCGCCACCTCGTACAAATGCGAGTCGAGCTTTTCAGCGATTCGTGTATCTGAATCTTGACCAAGTAAGGCAATCTCATTTTCTGTCCACTCTCGTGTCTTGGATCTGAACGGTGGAATGCCGTACTTTTTACGTGCTCTGCGAACGCACTGCTGAGTGCAACTCAAACGCACCGCGACGATTCGATCAGTTGCGGTGCCAAGCTGCGCAATCCGCTTTGCAGTCCAACCCTCGTTCATAATAATCGATTGCAAATCCGACGATGCAGGGCTGAAAAGCCGTCATCGTAACCAGGAAATACAATTAGTCAATACGAGGGGTATAGAACTACCTCTCCTATAACTTAAGGATGTATCCGTTGCGGGAAAGCTGAAAGACCACCGCACCCATTTTAGACTTTCGTGGACTCGAATTTACTTCGATAGTCCTCGCGGACTGGATGAAAGGCATCGAT
>CAZIGP010000577.1:0-3765 GCA_964538425.1 uncultured Pirellulales bacterium
TTTTCAATCCACAGCCGGCTCATCAGTCGGCTTATTAACATAATTCCAAGGAGTGCGTACATGGCATACGCAAGCAGGCCTAGTTGTAAAACCAAGGCGATAATCAACAACAAAATGGCGCCGCTGAACCAACGCATAAGGTTTAAAGCTTCCGATGGTTTCGTTTAACTCCTAACGTGTTCATGTCGTTGCAGGCATTGTTGGTACTGGCACCATTCGCATCACCTCGTCGATGACTGCATTTGCCGTTACTTTCCGCAGCCTGCTTTCCGGTCGCAAAATGACGCGGTGAGTCAAGATCGGAGGGGCAACCCGCTTCACATCGTCAGGTTGGACAAAATTGCGGGCTAAGAGTGCTGCCATCACCTGCGAAGCTCGAAACAATGCCAGCGAAGCTCGTGGGCTAGCTCCTAAAGCCAAATCTTCATGCTGTCGCGTACCATGAACAATTTCCATGATGTAGCGGCGGACCTTTTCTTCGACATGTACCGTGCGCACCGCTTGCTGGCAAGCAATAATCTCGGCGGCGGTAACCACGGCTTTCAAACTCTCAAGTGGATGTTTTTGTTGCAACATATCTAGCATTTTGAGTTCTTCATCCAGCGTCGGATAACCCAGACTAAATCGCATGAAGAATCGATCAAGCTGCGCTTCCGGCAGTGGAAACGTGCCTTCATGGTCGATTGGGTTTTGTGTACCAATGACTAGAAACGGCGGCTTAAGCCCGTGTGTCTGACCATCAACCGTGACACGACTTTCCGCCATTGCTTCAAGTAATGCCGCTTGGGTGCGTGGCGTGGCGCGATTGATTTCGTCGGCCAAAACGATTTGGGCGAAAATTGGTCCGGGTCGGAATTCGAATTCAGTCGTTTTCTGGTTGAAAACCGAAACGCCGGTTACATCAGTCGGCAGCAGGTCGGGCGTGCATTGAATCCGCTTAAATCCACAGCCGACGCTGGCTGCTAAAGCTCGGGCGAGCATTGTTTTGGCGACGCCAGGGACATCTTCCAGCAAAATGTGACCCTCGGAAAACCAAGCCACTAGCGACAGAATGATCTGTTGCCGTTTACCGACGATCACTTGCTCGACATTGCCGATAATTTTCTTCGCCGTCGTCGTAACTTCGACCATGCGGTTCCCGCCTCTTTTGAAAAACGCTGAGGAGAAATCTGTTACTAGAAAAGCTGTCAGTTCCGTGCCCAGTATTGTAATCGAAGCGAGGTTACGACACACTGTCTGCGATACTGACCGGTTCTGGCTGACCGATACCTTCTTATCTTCAGGCAAAAAACCTGAATTACACCAACATGCCAGACAAATCGAATCTCGATCCAAATAAAAACCAATCGACAGAGATCACAAAACTGGCTGCGGAAGTGGCCAGCGATGCACACATCGACGTGGCCTCTCTTCAAGTTGACGAACAGAAATACCTCGAAGAGCACGCGCTCAAAAAACCCCTGAGAGTGCCGCACATTTGGGCGCTGGGAGTCGGGGCAGTCATCACGGGCGAATATTTTGGCTGGAATCCAGGACTTGCCGAAGGTGGACCGATCGGCATGTTGCTTGCGTCACTTTTTGTGTGTGCGCTCTACATGGCTTGGGTATTGTCGTTATCGGAACTGGCTGTCGCGATGCCATTTGCAGGCGGTCCGTTAGCTTATGGTCGCCGAGCATTTAACCCTGAAATCGGCTTTATTATGGGGTGGTCGATGTTCCTCGAATCGTTATTCGCGACGATTGGAACAGCCATTGCTACCGGCGGCGCGGTTTACTTTTTGATCGACTTGCTTGTGCCCGGCCTCGATCGATTGACCATCACCACAATTTGTGGCGTGATCACTGTGTTTTTGTTTGCTGTCGTGCAATGGATCGGCGCTGCGCAGCAAGCCAAGATTATGGAATGGATGACCTATGGGGCCATCCTCGGCTTGCTTTGGTTCTGGATCGCCGCCGCTCCTGGGGTGAAGCTCGACCGTATCTTTACTACGCCGGCATTGGTGAATGGCTGGAGCGGCGTACTTCGAGCTATTCCGTTCGCAATTTGGTGGCTGGTGATTATCGAATCGGTGGCGCTAGCTGCCGAGGAAGCACACGAGCCACATCTTACCATTCCGCGTGGCATGATGCTCGCTCAAGTGACATTGATCGTGCTCGTTGTGTTGACGTGGTTTTTTGCCTCTGCCGCTGCCGATTATACAGAAACTGGAAAAGCTGAAGTGCTTTATCCGCTTCAACACGTTTATCAAAAAGTATGGCCAGGACGTGAAAATGTTTGGCACTTAGCGCCGTTTGCTTTAATTGCTTTGTGCGGGATGGTAGCCAGTTACAATGGCATGGTTTACGCCACTTCAAGACAAGCATTTTCACTGGGACGTGCAGGTTATCTTCCGAAGATTTTGGGGACGCTTCATGCTGAGCGGCGCACTCCGGTGGCATCGATTTTGATTTGCAGTTTGGTTGCCGCAGGGTTTGTTGTGTGGGGCTATTGGAATGAGGATGCGGTGTTAGTGGCGGTGCTGACCTGCAATTTGACGGCACTCATTTGGTATGTGTTGGCCATGGTTTGCCTTTTTGCGTTGCGTGTCAAGGAACCTGGCATGGATCGCCCTTACAAGGTGCCGCTCTATCCGCTTTTACCTGCACTGGTAATGGCGATGAGCATCTTTGCCGGCGTTGTTTATGGCTGGCTATCGAGACCAATCGTGCTCTGGATCACGCTGGCGATGTACACACTTGGTTTGGCGTATTACTTAGGCTATGCCAGGACACGGCTGGTGAGCGCTGCGCCGGAAGAGTTGGCGGCACGTAATGCAGACGGATAAAAAATTTACTTTGAAAGTCTACGCCGGTGCAGGTCACGATTTTTATTTGGCGAAAATCGCAAATTCTGAAGTGTATTTAACCAGCCCACCTTCAGCCGGAATGGATCCGGCGACAAGTTCAATTACTTGAAACGCTTCGCCTCCTTCGTACTCGTCGCAGAGATTCCATTGGGCCGCTGGCTTAAAACCGAACCGGCCGTAATAAGCTGGCGAGCCGAGAACGACGACAAAGCGTGCTGCGACGGCCACGCATTCGGTGAGCGCATCTTGAATTAACTTCGCTCCAATTTTCTGCCGTTGGAACGTCGGTAAGACTGCCAGAGGCGCGAGTCCTAGACCGACAACTTCACTTTTGATTGTGACTGGACTAAAAGCAATGTGTCCAACAATTTCGTTACCGACGACTGCGACTCGCGAAATGCTTAGTCGGCCAGCGTGACGAAGTTCATCGACTAACTGGCCTTCGATTGGGCTGGAGAATGCAGCATTATGAACGCGATAAATACCCGCTTCATCGCCTGATTGCTCTGCACGAATGGTTAGGAATGGTGATTGCATTCGGCTCTTTCATACGCCCACTCACTTCTTGCGAGTCAGCAATGAAACAATGACCAACACGACAAATCCCAGCGGAATGGTCACGATACCCGGCTGGCTAAAGGGTGCAATAGCGTGCGCCTGATCGAGGCCATAAATATCCCGGTAAGTGTCGCCGCTGAGCAAAATCCAGCAGAGCGAAGCGACCATGCCTACCACTACAGCGGCGATAATGCCTTGTTTCGTTGTACCTTTCCAAAAAAGGAGCATCACCAACGATGGAAGGTTCGCGGATGCGGCTACGCTAAATGCCCAGCCAACAAGAAAGTTGACGTTCATCTTCTCAAACAGAATGCCCAATAGAATTGCAATCGCACCGACTCCCACGGCAGCGTGATCGTCG
>CAZIGP010000578.1:0-1038 GCA_964538425.1 uncultured Pirellulales bacterium
AGAGGAACGGCCCCGCCGAATCCTGCAACCGTAACCAATAAACAGCCCGCTTCGCGCAATACGGCCAGTCGTGCTGCATTTCCTTCATGCGTGCGCGATAATCCTGGCGTATCCACGATTTCGAGCGAAGCCAAGGTAATTTTCTTCGGGCTGTAAATCTTGCAGAGCGGTTCAACGCGTGGATCTGGAATTGGCGCCATCGCGCTTTGCGAAGTATGGCCAAGTGCCGGATCAGCCTTTACGCCCGTCAACCATTCAAACAATGTGCTTTTGCCCGATCCCTGGTAACCGACAATTCCGATTTTCATGAAAGCTCCGAAGGCGTAAAATTATCTAATCGGGCAAACAGCCCTGATCTGTATTAGGTTGAATAGCCCCGGTTCTACCGTGTGACATTGCGACATGTCCAGGGCCGGTCTTCAGAAGGGAGTTTAACCCATACGTTCCACAAGAGTGGAAACATCGGCGTAATGCGCGACTTGGCCACAAGGCTGGAAACTATCCCATTCATTAGTCGATGACAACCGCTGATGGCGCATATTCTCTTGCCATCGCGCCTTTGTTTTGATTGAGGAGGATTGCCATGTGGCGCGCGTTATTTTTGGCGATAGGCTTATTTTTATTAGTGCTCGGCTTGGAGTGCCTGCTCATTGATCAGGCTACCATCTCTAGCGCCGAGCAAGGCACCGTAACTTTTTCTCCTCCCGAATGGGCACCATGGAGCCTGATATCCGCGGGCGCGGTAACCATGCTGTATTCGTTTACTCTGCCCCAGAAATTCAAAGGCGGATGAGCTAGATGCCGTGAAAGAAAATAGCGGCGAACCTAGAACCTCTCCCATTCTTTACTTTCCGCATTCTGTGGAATTCGTAGAAGCTTCAAACTAGTTATCTCGTTCATCGATCACATTGCCTTCATCGTCCCACTCAATCCAATGTCCCGTGGGACGGCCGCGATAATAATGGTTGATTGCCCAAGGTCGGCCATTTTTGTGCCAGTAGTTAATTTCGCCTTGATATTCGTCTTTGAAAAACTTGC
>CAZIGP010000578.1:1048-3763 GCA_964538425.1 uncultured Pirellulales bacterium
GCCGCACGCACCTGTCCATTATCGTACCATTCGGTCCATTGACCCTCACGTATCCCATCGACGGCACTCGTTTCTATTTTTTTTGTGCCATTGCGATGAAAAGTGATTTGTTTGCCGTGGGCTTTGCCATTCCGAAAATTGCGTTCTGATTTCAAGGTGTGATGATCATCTTCATCATTCCATTCTTTCAGTTCACCGTCAGGTTGGCCATTAAGATATCCAACCGTCATTTTGGGTTCGCCATCGGGATACCATTCTTGATATTTGCCATGAAGTTGACCGTTTTTATACGAAGTTACAATCGCCGGCTTACCGTTGGAATGCCATTGGCGGTAATCACCATCTTTGCGGTTTGATACATAATTGGCTTCGAAATGCGGCTTGCCATCGGCGTACCACTTTGCTTCGGCGCCCTCTTTAAAACCATCATGATAGGTGGCGGAAATCTTTGGATTGCCACCTGCATGCCATTCTTTGTAGGCTCCATCAAACCGGTCGTTTTTGTAGTTGGCATCTAAGATGAGTTGCTTACCGGTCCATGCCATCGCTTTACCTTCGCGCTTACCGCCGCGATAGTTGATTTCACTTACCTTGTCGCCGGTATCCGCATAGCGAATTTCCGGCCCATCTTTCGTGCCATTGTTATATGCACCTTCCGCTTGCACTTTGCCATTCCGAGAAAACTCTCGCCAGGGGCCGTTTTTTACTCCATAACGGTAAGTGGTTTCAGAAGCCTTGATGCCGCCGGGCTGGAAGAAAGTTTCAGTACCGTGTTGCGACGGTCGGCCTCGCAAATCATCCGCCATTTCACGACGCACTTTAATAGAACCATCGGGCCATTTTTGTTCGACAACTTGCACGTTGCCGGCGGCCAGGGTTGCAGCAATCAATAACGCAACGTGGAGCATAAAACCATTAATAAGCCGGATGAATTAAATACTAACCCGACTCGCAAGCGAGGGTATCGCCAAGCTTGCTTCCCCTCGTTTATGAGTCGGGTTGCTATACATCCAATATAAACTGAAAAATCGGCCATGCGAGTCATTAGCGCACAGCACCGCAGATAACGCGAGTTATGGCGAATAAATAGGCAGCCAAAATCTCATGGTTTTAGCCTTTTTTTGGTCCGGACGAAAAAAGTGGAATTCACACGAGCTGCCGCAGATCACCAAAGGCCTGTTTATTTTCCATCCCGGAATTTATTGAAATACTCCTGGACATGGTCGCGCTGTTGACGGGGCAGGCGTTGGCCGGTCAGCGGATCAGACGATTCTTTCTTCGCCGACTCGACCTGCAATTTAATTTCTTCGATGGCCTGGCCTTTTGCGTTCGGACCTTCGACCAAACCGGTAACAACGGCTGCGCCTTTACCCACTTGTTGCTTCACACGCGAATCGTATGTCTTTGTAGTTTCGGAATTTTCCGGGCGTGGGCCGAAGTCGCCTTCGCCGCGACCGATGCCGTCGCCTTTGCCTGCTCCTTTACCCTGCTTATTTCCGCCGCGACCTTGACATGCTTTGCAACCCTGGCCACCGCATTGTTTGCAATTCATGGCGTCTTTGGCTTCTTGCAATTCGTCGAGCGCGCCTTCAAGCATTGCCATTTCGGCAGCGTCTTGTTGCATTTGTGCTAATTGATTTGCCATTTCTGCCAATCCAGCTTGAGCCTTTGCGCTCTCTCCTTCTTTCATGCACTGTGCACACTGGCCTAGTTTTTGAGCCAAATCTTTAAGCATCTCCATCTGCGGTTTTTGGCCTTCGAGTTTATCAAGTTGATCTCGCAGTTTTTGTGCGCCCTCTTTGTCTCCAGCTTTTTCTGCCTTATCGATTTGTTGCTTCAATTCTTCCTGCATTTTTTGGTGAGCAGCAGCCATCTTTTTAAGCGCATCTTCCATGGCGTTTAACTGTTTGGCCAATTCTTTTCGTTTTTCGGGATCGAGTTTGCCGTTGGCAAGCTGATTTTTTAGTTCTTGCAACTCTTTGATCGCTTTCTGAAGATCGCCGTTCTTCATGGCCTGGGCCATTTTATCGGCTGGGCCCGCAGGCATGCTTTTCATTTGGGAAAGCTGTTGTTTTAGTTTTTCGCCTTCAGCTAATTTCTCCCGGCGAGTTTGCACCTCTTTGGCTAAGTCGTTCAGCTTCATCAGAGCCTGATTTCGGTCCCCTTCGGTTTTATTCAAATCGCGAGTGCCTTCTTCAATTTTCTTGAAGAGATCCGAAGCCTCTTTCAAACCTTTTTCTGAAGCTTCCTGCTTACGTTCTTCCAGCTTTTTCCGTAACGGATCGGTCGATTCCTTGATTTGCTTTGTGATGGCGACAACATTGGCTTTTGCCTCTGCTTCTTTGGAACGTGTCGGATCGACAAAGAAAAATACCACTGCGGCAACGGCCGCAGGGACTAGAGGTAACCAGCTATTGCGATTTAGCACCACCGGAAATTTTTCGCTTACGTCGATTCGGCTGACTCGTCGCAACGTATCGTCGAGTAGCGCTTGGCCGAATGGCGTATCTAACTCGTCAGGTCTCAAAGCCAAGGCACTTGAAACTCGCTCTTTCAATCCAAATCGATGGTCAATCTCAATCGCGACATCCAAATCGCGCCGCCGAATAATCCACGTCCACACGCTGGCCGCGAACAAGCCCCCTGCGAGCGATCCGTAGAACCACCACGCCGCCCACTGCTTCGGAGCCGTTGTAGTCGAGGGCACCCTGGCGG